>CAUJFJ010000150.1 GCA_963169675.1 Bacteroidota bacterium | reverse complement strand
TTGGCATTTCCTGCTGTTAATGTTCTTCCGGCAATTTCGCCAATCATGGTATTTCCGCTTCCTGTAGTGTTGTTAAAACCTGCATCACGACCAAAGAATGAGTTATCAGTTCCGATAGTATTGTTAGCTCCTGCGAAACCTCCGAAGAAAGAGTTTTCAAATCCGGTAGTATTTGCAGCTCCAGCACGTGTCCCTGCAAAAGCATTGTTATAACCTGTTGTATTTGCACTTCCTGAATTGTAACCAAGAAATGTATTCATTGAACCTGTAGTATTAAATTTACCTGCTTGCGTTCCTACCATGGTGTTGTCGGAAGCTAAGTTGTTTAAACCTGTCTCAAATCCAATTACAACATTACTATGACCTACAACATTTTTCTGAAGGGCATCCACACCAATAGCAGTGTTCCAGGCACCAGTTGTATTTAAATTACCCGCTACACTTCCTATGAATGTATTGCGATGACCGGTTGTGTTGTTGATGCCAGCATAAGCTCCCTGCATGGTATTATAAGAACCGGTTGTGGAATATTGTCCTGCTAAAAAACCAGAATATAAATTTGCCGCACCGGTTGTATTGGAATATCCTGCCTGTGTCCCATAAAATGTATTGTTTCCCCCTGTTGTATTGGATAAGCCTGATTCATGACCCATAAATGTATTATTGCTTCCGGTAGTATTACTAACTCCCGCATTAGTACCAAAGAAATTATTGGCAGTACCAGTAGTGTTATAATATCCTGTATTGGTTCCAAATCCGTTGTTGTTAGACCCTGTAGTGTTTGTGATAAACGAATTAACTCCAAACGCATTGTTATTTTCACCTGTCGTATTTGCATACAATGAATAAGTTCCAAATGCAGCATTGTAGTTTGCTGTTGTATTATTTACGAGAGAATAGTATCCTGCTGCTGTATTCATTAAGCCGGTTGTGTTCTTTTGTAAAGCACCACCCCCAAAGGCTGTGTTACGATACCCCGTTGTGTTTGAACTCATTGTTCCTATTCCGAAAGCAGAATTACTGAAACCACCGGTATTACTGCTAAGTGCATTAGTACCTACGGCAGTATTCCAGTTAGCTTCCGAATTTCTCAAAGCATTTTGACCAACAGCCACGTTTGCACTTCCTGTCTTAGTATTGTATCCGGCACTGTCACCCATAAATGTATTTCCCGTTCCAGTTGTATTTAAATGACCCGCATATTCACCAGTAAATAAATTGCCCGCTCCTTTTACTGAAAGTACTCTTATATTTCCTATGCGATAATTACTGTCTACTGCTGCATTGATATTACCGTTTACATCCATTTTTTGAACCGGATTGTTTACTCCAACACCAACATTCTGATTGGTTTTAATACGTATAGCTTCTGTATTATTTGTTTTAACCGAAAGCTCCTGGTTGTCGGATGTCCCTAAAAAATTAGTACCCGCAACAGTACCTGTATTACCAGCTATGCTCCAGCTCGATTTGTCACTTGCAAGATACGTCCAAACAAATCCATCATAATAGTAGAATCCTTCAGCTCCATCTGTCTGATACACCAACATTCCTTTTGCGGTAAGGTCAGAAACCGGAAACATAGCGGTTCTTTGTACCTGTGTCATCCGGGGAGATAGTAATCCTTTATCACCTGCTGTGATATCAAGAATTGACTTTGCATGTGGTGTTGGATTATTGATACCCACATTTTGTGCATTTACATTGCTGATGACACCAATTGTGAAACCGGAAATAACCAGCAGAGTAGTAAAGAGTAATTTTTTCGTTTTGTTGAAAGGGCTTTTCATTTTATTTGGTTGTTAAATGTTTTGAGATAGTCTGTTTTTTAATTGATGACCCAAAACTACCCCCATTATAAGGTGTGGCACTATCCAATTTAGTGACTTGCAGGAATTGTTAGCCGTTTGCAGGGTTTGTTAGCGGAAGATTTTCGACCCTAACCTGATCTTTACCACCCATAAAATAAAAATGCCGGCAATATTTGCCGGCATAACCTGATGGTGTGTGTTTCAGGGCAGAATTACTGAAGGAGCACTGGTACTGATGGTTACCGTTATAAGTAACAGCATGAGTATCACCAGAAAAAATACCAGGTCGAAGAGTGCATCTTGCACTGATTTTAAACTTTTTCGCATAATCCGGTATTTTAAATTAGGATGCAAACCTAATACCGGTGCATGTGATATGAAGTGTGTTTTTAGCCGGTAACCGATTTTTTGAGTCGGCAACCAATTGGGTGATTTTTAAGGCAACTATTTGGCGCTGTGAGCCTGTTGCATCAGACCGGCAATAAGCATATAGGTATCGGTCCAGGCTGCTTCGGTTTCTGGGGTCCAGCTTTTACCCAGACTTTCCTTCAAAGTAGCTAAAAGTGAATCGCCAACTGCAGCATAATGCTCCTTTTTAGTTCCATAGCCGGTATGCCGGGATGCTAATTTAATGATCTCATCTTTAAGATCATCGAAACTGCCCAGTCTGTGCACTAAATATGAAATCATGAACATGAGTTTCATAGCCTGATCTTTTGGATCAGACTTAAACATCGGTTTTAATTCAGGATTTTTTTGGAAAAGACGGTTATAAAAAGATTCGCCCATTTGCTGGGACACAGGTGTAATAGTTTTCCAGGTGTCTTGTACCAGTTCGATTTGTTTTGCTGTTAACATAAGGATACTAAGAAATATGATTTATCGCAAGTTTTTAGTAATTACACATGCAATATACTAAATTCTGCATAGCTGTCAATAGCCGGTTTGAAAATCAATCAAAGTTTATTTGTGTTCCGTGTTAGAATTTAGAAAACATTTCAAAAAATTCCTCACGTTTCGAACGGGCAATAGTGATTTGTGTATCATCATTCATCAAGATATATCCACCATCTCCCCGAACGAATTTTTTAATATGGTTCATATTGATAAGAAAAGAATTGTGTATTCTGAAAAAATCTTTTCCCGAAAGCGTTTCATCAATATCTTTTAAAGTTTTAGCAACAAGCACTTTGTTCCTGTTACTCATGGCAACATTGGTGTAGTTACTTTCAGCCTGGCAATACATGATGTCAGCAGTGTTTACAAAGATGAGCCCATCCCCCGTACTTAATGCAATTCGTTGGGTTGTAGGATTCATGTTTTTCATGTTATCCAAAAGCATGCGTAGCTGATCTTTTTCAATGGCCGAACGTTTCTCTTCCAATTTTTTAATAGTCGATTGCAAATCATCAGGATCTACAGGCTTTAACAAATAATTTAAAGCACTGTAACGGAAAGCTTTTATCGCAAATTTATTATAGGCCGTAGTGAACACCACATCAAAAAATAAATGTTCAAATTTTTCAAGCATATCAAATCCATTCATCCTTGGCATTTCAATATCCAGAAAAACTACATCAGGACGATGTTTCATAATAGCCTCAATACCCTGTTCACCACTGTTACACATTGCAACTATTTGAACCATCGGACAATAGGTTTTTAACAACCATTCGAGCATCTCTACGCAGTTCTGCTCATCATCAATAATCACGGCCTTAATCATAGTCGCTAATTTAAGAAATATTTTTAATTATCTGAGTCAACCGGTATTTTTATTCTTACAAGTGTCCCGTTAGCCTCCTTATTGCTGTCATACAAATCAATGTACTCAATAACTCCTTCAGCAGTTGAATTCGAGTGGAGCATTTTTAAACGGTCGGCGGTTATTTTTAAACCTAATGATTTCCTGGTTGTTGCCGACTTGCTTTTCATCTCCATAGCTTTCTCACGACCAACACCATCGTCCTGTACTTCCACGATTAACATTTCAGGTTCCCGTTTCAGACGAATAATTAACCTCCCGGGAGTTTCCTTATGAAGCAATCCATGCCAAATAGCATTTTCGACGAAGGGTTGTATGATCATAGAAGGAACATAAATGGAATCGGTGTGTACATCCTTTTCCACATCAATCTCATAGCTGAACCGGTGATCGAAACGAAGCGCCTCAATATCAATGTACAGTTTTAATGCTTCCATTTCCTGCGATAGCGCTACCATGTGTTGCTCGCTGTTATCCAGTATGAGTCGTATTAATTTGGCAAATTTTGTCAGGTAGAGTGATGCTGTTTTCTGATCGTTTTTAATGATGTACCTGTTAATACTGTTAAGGCAGTTGAATATAAAATGCGGATTCATCTGTGCCCTTAAAGCACGCATCTCAGTTTCCGCCAATTGTTTATTGAAATTAGTTTTTATGGCTTCCGTCTTTTCAATATTCCTGACTCTTATCCGGTATAATGTAAAAATTGATCCCGCAATAACCAGTGTAAGTAAAATGGTAAACAACGGAGTTTTATAAAATGGCGTTTCAATGTGGATTGGAACACGGGTGACATCACTGAACTCACCACTTGAATTCATTACCTTTACTTCAAATACATAGTCTCCACCCGGCAAATGTGAATAGGAAGCATATCCTTTTCGGGGAATTTGTTTCCATTCTTCATCCGATAATCTGTAATAATAAGTAATGCCAATTGGGTTTTTGAAATCGATGGTATTAAACTCAATCGAAAAGAAGTTATCGGATGCAGCAAGTTCAATAATTTTATTGGATGACAGCTCCCGCTCATAAGCAATTTCTTTTCCACCCGCAACGAAGTTTGTGATCAGAACTTTATCGGGCTTATCAATACTGTTGGCGATGGAAGCATCGAATTTGTAATAACCACTGAATGTACCCAGATAAATGGTTCCGTCGTATTGTACGTTAATGGAAAGGGACGCATAGAGTGAATAAATGCCATTCGTAACTGAATAATTCTTCAGGTTATTGGTTGCAGGATTTAGTACCGATAATCCGTTAGAACTAACAAACCAGATTTTACCACTGGTGTCTATACCAGCTGCTGAAATTATTACTCCTAAAAGTTGTTGCTCTTTCACAAAATTATTGACCTCACCTTCTTTGCACGTTTTGTCAATTCGCACCAGTCCCATGGCAGTTCCAATCCATACTTGCCCTGTTTTGTCGCATGATATGGTATACACACGATTATCGATGAGAGACTTCGGATTTTTTGGATTGTTCGTATAATGCGTAAATCGTTTCGTTGCAGGATTATATTTTGAAACGCCTTCCGCCTTATATCCGAACCAGACATTGCCTTGGGGATCTATGTCTATTCCGGTAATTATATTTGACAAAAGACTGTTGGAATTACCTTTAATATGAAATAATTGTTCATAGGTATTTGTTGCATAGTCATATATGTAAACACCATGGCGGTAAGTTGAAATCCACATCTTTCCGTTTTTTGCTTCTGAAAAATGTGCAAAATATGGAACCGATTTAAAACTTGTATCAGGTTTTGGTTGTGGAATCTTGATTAGTTTATTCGACTCTCTGTTATAATGATATAAATTTTCTATAGTTGCAACCCAAATGTTTTTTCCGGAATCAATCGTTACATCAGTCATGAAATAAATAGGATCATCTTTATCTACTTCAAAAAGGTAGTTTGATTGATTGCCCGATTTATCAATAACATTTAAACCGTCAGCATAGCTGGTTCCTATAAATAGTTTTCCTGTTACCGGATCAGTTTGTATAGAGGTTACACCATAAAATTCTTTATTGTCGGAATGTGTAACATTTAACTTAGTAAAATTAAATAGTTGCTGACCCTGTTCAATAACATGAAAGCCATTTGCATGCGCCATCCAAATATCACCATTGCGGTCGGCATACATTGTTCCTATGTTGCTTTCCGGAATGTCATTTTTCATCATGTCACTTTGAGTAATAGGTCGAAACGTTTTCGTAACAGTATTGAATATGGTTAAGACAGTATCAGTACTGGTAACCCACAACTCATCTTTACTCTTATATTGAATGGAGGCAATTATATTATTAGTGCCACTTTGAGGCTTATTCGGATTGGTAAGATAAGTAGACCACTTGCCTGTTTTCAAGTTATAATGATTCAGTCCGCGTCCCCAGCCTCCTAAATAGAAATCATCAGGTCCTGCTCTGTATATGGTGTTAAATACATCATTCTTCCATTTTGAAACATCCTGGTCCTGTTCATCAATGCGATATACTTTCCATTCATCGGTATTCGTGTTTAAACTGTAAAAGCCATCACCGGTCGCCATCCACAACATGCCTGCAGAGTCAACTTCCAATTGTGTTATTCGGTTGTAATATTCCTGATATGCAAGTGAACCTTTCTTATTCCCAAAAGGTAACAGACCATAGTTTTTGAATTTTCCTGTTGCAGGATCAAAGCAGGTTAGTCCTTTAAGTGCTATGCCTAACCAAATCCTGTTTTTGGAATCAATGCACAAGCCGTCGACTCCTCCATAAGGTATGGTGTTTGGCTTTGTTGAATCAGGAAGATAATGCGTGAACTCACGTGTGGTTTGGTTGTAACAACTGATACCGCCGGCACCATATCCCATCCAAACATTGTTTTTGGAATCAATGGCTATCTTGAATACCATATTGTCGCGGACAGAATTCGTATTGGTGAAGTCTTTGCGAAATACTTTAAAGGTTTTTCCATCAAAACGATTTAATCCATTCACTGTGCCTATCCACATCATCCCCTGGTGGTCCTGAACGAAGGAGTAAACTATATTACTCGACAAACCATTCGATTGATTATAATGGTGTGAACGGATCTGGGTCGGCTGATTGGCCATGATCCATCCACCAACAAAACATAAATGAAGAAATAGCAGTGCCCGCTTCAAGAGTCGTTGTTTTATAGAGTAAAAATACTAAAACATTGATTATCAGTACCCATCATTGAGCGGTTGGCGGTTTTTCTGAGTGAATGACAGGTTTTCTGAGCCGTTTGCATCCTTTTTTAGGCAGGTTTTATCAGCTTATTTCCTGGTTTGCCTGCTCAATCCATCGCTTTAGATGATTTCGGATGTTCATTTTATACATCGAAATAGTCCAGAAATATAGTAAAATACTCAAAGTCCATAAAAGGGCAATAGATATAAAAGCGTCTTTTGGTTTTTGAATTTGCATGAATCCCAAAGCAACCGTTCCAATACCTAGCCAGATTGTCTGTGTGCGAAAATTTAGTTCGAGGTCGACCACTATTTCTGTTTTTCCGGGCCGGAAGGTAATCTTACCATTGTCCATCCAGCTATGCCGCTTTATAGCCATATTAAAACTTGAAAATGCAAGGGTATCTTCCGCTTCCTTTTTCGGATCATCGACTAAACGGGAAAAGTTATCGATGCACGTAGATGCATTCAATAAATGTGCATGTGCATCGGGTATTGAAAGTTGCGTTTTGTATTGGATTGGAAACATAAATGTAATTTATGAGGTCAAATTAAGGTGATTTACAAAATGTAAACAATGACTTTTCACAGTTTTAAAGGTTTCAGAGCTGTATCGGCAACAAACATAAATCACCGGAACCATTGATTTCAAAGGGTTTTAGAACTGGGAAGGTCCGTTTTTGGAAAATTGATAATGATCATAGTACTGCCAATCAAGCCACTTTATTTTTGTAGTAATTTAAATTTAGTTTTATGAATACTATTTCAACAGCAGTCTTTCCCGCACCTTTAACCGGAGATGTGCATCGGGTCGCAACTACCTGGATGGGGAAAATGCACTTTGCAAGTTCAGTGAATAATCATACCATACATATTGATAAGTTAAAAGTTCATGGTGGAGATGACCGCGGACCAAGGCCTAAACAATTGTTGCTTTCGGCTGCTGCCGGATGTGTTGGAATGGAACTGATGGCCATTCTTGAAAAAATGCGAATTGAAATTGGCTCACTGGAAATTAATGTTTCCGCCTCTCTTTCCGATTCTGTTCCTAAAGTTTATAAGGAAGTACAGTTAGAATTTCTGGTAAAGTGCAACATAGAAGATCGTACAAAATTTGAAAAGGCTCTGGCTCTTACGCTAGATAAATATTGTGGAGTAATTGCCATGTTTCGTAACTTCGCTATTGTAACTCATGAGATTCAATATGTGAAATGATTTTTAGCTTATGGAGAAAATAGCTTATAAAAGATTTATTCTGGCAAAGGATAATTTTTATGATAATCCGGAAAAGGTAGTAGCAACAGCTCGAAAAGCGAACTATTATGAACCGGAATTTTTTACCGGATTCCGTAGCACCTCCGTATATCATGAGAAGGGTATGAAAGCGAAACTGGAAAATATTCTGGGAATCAAAATCACCCGGTGGGATACCGATCCCCTTCAGGAAAACGGTGTTTTTTATCATGGGTTTTCAAAAGGTAAGAAGAAGGAAGTTCCGGGTGTTCACTCCGACACACCATACAATGATATCACTTGTGTGGTGTATCTCACTCCGGGATTGCCATTCAACTGTGGTACCTCGCTTTGGATGCATAAAAAAACAGGAATTTGTGATCCGCCATCAGCACCAATAGCGAAAAAACATAATATGAAGTTAACCGATTTGTTCGAAAAATTTGAACAGGATTCACGAATCCGAAGCAGATGGATTGAAACTGACCGGATCGGCTATCGCTTCAACAGAATGGTTGCATATCCTTCCGGTGTACTGCACTCCGCTACCAATCATTATGGAAGTAGTTTTAATGATGGCAGATTGTACCAGACTTTCCGCATCGGCGTAGACTGGAATACTTTCAAAATGTATCGCTGAATGTAATTTTCTTACTTCACTTTACAGCAGTACCCACAGGCACATTAAAAAATTTATGCAATAGTTCCTGATATTTGAAACAATCTGTCGGTTTTGCCTTGATCATTTGTTTCATAATTTCAAGTTGATCATTGTTCTGAATATCTGCTGAAACTGCCCACATAGAAACTTCTTTTAATACCTGAATTTCTTGAGATGATTCAGGAAGTTTCATTTTGGTTTTTTCTAAGAATATTTTTACACAGGAATTTTCTGCTTCCAACCGATTGCTTTTAAATTTGGAAGCATTCATTTTAATCACGGGATTTGTGATGTCGGCAATTTTCACCGGTATTTCATTTCCCAGATTTAAAGCTATATTGTCTTCAGTAAAACGTATTAAAGTTTTTTTCGAAGTTCTGTATTTTTTATCAGCAATTATTTTGGAATTTTCTGCTGCAGCAATTTTAGATAATTCCTTACTTAACGGACGGAAGCCAAAACGATAATAAAACCAAAAAGCTCCGGTTGCAATTCCATCCGGATTATCTAAACCATACTGATAAGGTTCTACTTCAAAATAAGAAATGTTAAATGCCGATCGGTATAGCCGAAGAAGTTCACACATGATGTAGCCCGATTCACCACCACGAAATGGTTCGAAAATGTTGATGCCGAAGTCTGCGCGCTTTCCAAACAACCAGGCGCCACCATAAGCTGCCGGAACGCCATTCTTAAATAGGGTATAACCAACATAGGACTGCAATGGCAACTGCCGCTCCGGATACATTCCGTAAATAGCAATGGAAATACCACGGTTCATTTCATATAACCAAACCTGATTCGTATCCATGTAGGTAATAGGATCGGTCTCGCGATCGGTTAACGCCATGGTGTTTTTAATGGCGGTGATTAACTGCGTTTTATTTCCATCACTTAATTTTACAGCACCATTGACAGGTGTATCAAGCAATGTTTTATAGTCGAATTTTTTTAATATCGATTCATGAAAGTAGTGCTCATTGACCGGAATGGTATTATAGGCTCTGGAAAATTTAACCGATTTCGGAGTAATATCTGAATAGATACCGAGTCCGTCAAACAGATGATCTTTGATGTAGGTCTTGTCTTCGATTTTTGAAAGCTCATGCACTAAAAAAGATAACCGTTCATTTTTAGGAACCCGCAGTGTATCAAGCAGCATTTCATTTTCCATGCCAGCTGTGGTCTCACTTTTCTCAAGAGAAGGAAGTGTTAACTTCAATACTTCATTCAGATCAAACCAGTCGTTTGCAATATTGTGCAATTGTAACGAGCAATCGGAATGGCTCAATAGCCATTTTACCATATCATGAGAAAATCGCGAACGATACGGTGTATTTGGCAGGCCACTGTTACGTAAGGCAGCTTTTTGAGAAGCACTTAATTTCCGTAACTGTAAGGATAACTTTTTTAAAGCTTGTTGTGTGAGCAGCAATTGTTGTTTGTTCGCCGGATATGCCAGAAGAAATAGTAGAGTATCGTGGTATGCAATCAGGCAGCTTGCACTGATTTTTTTAAGATTCGAAAGTTGCTTCAACAAATTGGTCTTTTCAATCAGAACCTCAGGCTCATATTTGTTGGAAATTTGTTGGAGTTTTTCTAAAAGTAATTTTTCTTTAACAGGCATAAATTCGTCGATTGCTTAAGCAAAAGTAAAAATAGGTAGCATTGGTTTCGGTTGTACTGATAAATATCATCCTGATGGCAATTTGAATTCATCCTGTCAGGTAGGTGAACTTTCCGGTAGGCTTTATTAAAATCACTAGTTTCAGTAGTAGCGTAAATTCAAATGGAATTATATCTTTGATGTGAAAATTATGGTAAAATATCCCCCGATTCTACCATTTAATTACTTTATATTCAATATATTAAATGAAGGTAATCGGCTTTATTATTACTTCTTTTGTGCTCTTTTGCGGGGTACATCAGGCACTTGGCAAAGGTGACCCGGTATTAGATTCTATCAGAATTCATATTTCTGCAGCCTCTGATCAAATGGAGGCATTTAATTTTGAGAAAGCTCGTGCGGAATTGTCACAGGGTTTTTTAAAATCCGCAATTCGTTCAACGCCGGAATTGAATTATTACCTGCACAGTTATACCGCTGAAATTCTTTATTACGAAGGATTATTTGACAAAGCCATTCAATATGCTGATAAAGCGATGCACTTTGCTCAAGAGAAAAACGACAGTCTGCTGATTGCAAGTGAATACAATCTACTGGGATTGCTTTATCAGAGCATCAACAAATCTGAAAAATCGGTACCGCTTCTGAAAAAGTCCCTGCAATGGTATCCCGCTAACGGCACATCGCTTTTCCCGGTATCCAGAACCTATCAGATACATTCTAACCTGGGACAATGCTACTTTGAGTTAAAAGATTATGACGCTGCTGCCAAAGAACTTCACATTTCGCTTTTACTTGCTAAAGAAGCCGGATCGGGTCGTGGTCAGTCAATTGCCGCATGGGCTCTTGGGAAAGTGAAACATGCCGGTAATGATAATGATTCGGCTCTTTGGTATTTTAATGTTGCTGATGGCATTGCAGCTGCAGCCGATGATGCCGATGCTCAACTGGTGAACTTTCAGGAGATTGCTACCGTTTATTTTTCTTCAGGGGAAAAAGATGAAGCACTTGCCAAAATCAGAGATGGGATTAATTTTTTAAATAATAATGAGAATAAAATTGGTGAAGTGACGCGTCGTGAATTTTATGGTGAAGCAGCTAGAATATTTTTGAGTGCTCAACAATTACCTGACGCTCTTGAAATGCAAACCCGTCAACGAAAAATTGACAGCACAATCCAGGTTTCCAGCATGCGTAATTCGGTTGAAACCTTGCAGCAGTTTTATGCACTCGACAGTGAACTGCTGAAACGACAGATTGAAAACAGACAATTGCAGCAAACACTTTCTCAGGAAAGAAAAATAAGAGTTGCAGCTACTTTGATTGTATTGCTGATTGGCATTGTGTTGTTTTTTGTTTTCAGAAATTATCGCATTCGTCAGAAACAACAACATATTGAAAGTGCAAACCGAATGACAAGTCTGCAAAACCAAAAGACCATTGAGACGCTTCAGCTTCGTGAACAATTGAGTCGCGATTTGCATGATGATATCGGCGCCGCTCTCAGTAGCATTGGGGTGTACAGTCAGATTGCTGCTAAACATTTAGATGGGAACCCGCAGCAATCGAAAGAAATACTCGATAAGATACAGGCTTCCACGTACCGTACTATGGAAGCCATGAATGATATTGTTTGGGCAATACATTCCCGTAAAGATAATGGGGAAGAACTTACTTCTAAAATGAGAAATTTTGCCGCTGAACGTCTGGCTCCTTCCGGAATTTCTTTTTCATTGACTGCAAGCGATGCCTTCAATGCAACCTATCTTTCACCTGATGCCAAACGGAATCTGTTGCTGTTTTTTAAAGAAGCAGTTAATAATGCTGCGAAGTACAGTGGAAGTAAAACAGTTGACTGCAACTGTGATGTGCAAAACGGTTTAATCGTAGTTGCGGTGTCAGATAAAGGTGCCGGCTTCGACAGGAATACCATTACCCCCGGAACTGGTATGTCGACTATGGAGAGCCGCGCAAATGGTTTGCATGGACATGTTGAATTTGAGAATAACAATCCCGGAACTATTGTAAAACTGATTGCTCCCGTTCTTGTGCAAAAACAAACAGATAACCAGCACTGATAAAACCTAACCACAAAAAAAAGCCGGATCATTTCTGATCCGGCTTTTAATTTTATCTCTGATTATTACATTCCTGCAACAATATCCAGTTTAATGGTAAATTCATCATAGATGGCTTTATCACCAATATCAGAAAAGAACGTTTTTGATCCGTAACGAATATCGTATTTGGTACGGTCAACTTTTAAGTCACCTTTTGCAGTCATGGTGTTGCCTTCAAAACGAATCATCGCAGGGAAGGTAACATCAGTGGTAATGCCTTTAATTGTAAGTTTACCTGTCACATTGAAGTTAGGTGCGCCTGCTTTTACATCTGCTAATGGAGCAACTGAAGTCATGATAAAGGTAGCAGTTGGATTTTTTTCTACTGAAAAGAAATCATCAGACTTTAAATGTCCTTCTAATTTGCCTTTCATGCCTCCCTCTAAGTCAGTAACAGTAATTGTAGTCATGTCAATTGCAAATGTACCTGACAATTTTCCATGATCATTGTTTACTTCACCACTTTTAATTGAAACTACTCCGTTGTGCTTTCCGGTTACTTTTTCAGCATACCATTCTACTTTACTTTTTGCTGCATCAACTTTGTAAGTTGTGGCATGTTTTGAAGGTTGTCCTGGCATCGTGGCCAAAACTGTCGCCGGCAATAATGCCAACATGAGCAATACTTTTTTCATTTTCATTTTTTGTTTTAGGGTTTGAATATTTTGGGTTCTTTCTGTCTTTCCTGTTTTTGCCTTAACCACAAATATGGGTAAAAGTTTATGTCATAACATGTAATTTTCTTAAAAACGAACGAAATATTTTTTAAACAGTTGTAAATCAATTAAATAAATTCGTGTCACGACATTTAAACCTTTCCGGTTTCTATTAGTCGAACCGCCATGAAAAAAACCTTGCTACTCAGCCTCTTACCATTTGCCTTGTTTGCACAAACTCCTGAAGTTACTTCCTGGCTCATTAATCCCGGAGGGCAAACCGGTTATGCCGGAATACCTTCCAATGTGCAGTTGGTTCAATATTCAGCCAACAATGTTTTTGTCACTACAACATGTATACCGGATTATTCTATAGGTCCATGGACAGCCAATCCAAACACTCCGGTAAATCAAAATTTCCTTTTTAAAATTACCCGAAATCCTGTGCAAAATGCAGGAACTCCAGTCAACACACCACTTGGTCATATCGGAGTATGGACGAATGGGGTTTCAATTTTCAATGCAAAAGATGGTATGTCTTATAACAATCAGGGAATATGGAACCGGGATGCTTATGTTTTTGAAGGAATCAGTTTCGATAATTGCCTGGGTCATCCTGCTCCTAACGGGGAATATCATTTGCATGTAAATCCTACCTGTTTGTATGATGATACCGATAGTACGGTTCATGCACCAATTATCGGATATGCATTTGATGGCTTCCCAATTTACGGATCATTCGGTTTTTCAAATGTGAATGGAACCGGACCAACACGTAAAATGCAAACCAGTTACCGGTTGAGATCTATTACCTCACGCACTACCTTGCCAAATGGAACGGTATTGAATGCTGCTCAATATGGACCTGCTATTGGTGGGACATATCCTTTAGGTGCATTTTTAGAAGATTATGAATATGTTCCTGGCCTTGGTGATCTGGATGAGCATAACGGAAGATTTTGTATTACACCTGAATATCCATCCGGCATATATGCATACTTCGTTAGTATTGGTGTTAATGAAGTTCCTCTCTATCCTTATGTTTTAGGACCTACATATTATGGCGTTATTCAACCCGGAAATACCGGGCCCGGGTCGGGACATAATACCATAAATGAACCAGTGGTAACTTATGTACCGGGAACAACTGTAGTGCCAATGTATAACAATGAAACACCGCTGCTGACTATTTCTTCTCAGTCGGGTGAAGTTGTATTTGTGGCCGGTACTGGCATAGCGCCTGATGCAATGGTTACATTCACCGATATTTCAGGAAGAGTTATTAAACAATACAACAATATTCAAACAGACGTAGAAAACATTCTACCCGTCAGTGCTTTGTCGCATGGAATTTATATTTTATCATTGTACAGCGGAAACACACTTGTGAGTAAAAAACTAGTGCATTAATAGTATTCTTTCCAGGGAGAAAAACGTCCTTCAGTCTAATCACAGGAGGGCGTTTTTTAATGCTGTTGTTTTTTCGAACTACGTTGATTATTTTTGAATCAAATACGAAGCAGCTATGAAATGGAGAAATCGCGAAGGTTCCGGTAATGTTGAAGATCGCAGAGGCGGTGGAGCTAAATTAGGTGCCGGTTTAGGTATTGGCACTGTAATAATTGTGATTATTGCTTTACTCACCGGTAGCGACCCATCCCAACTATTACAGCAAGTAGGGCAGCAACAACAAACGGAACAACCTTCAGGAGAAGCAGCTTTAAATGATGAAGCTTCGCAATTTGTTTCAGTAGTATTGAAGGAAACAGAAGTTGTTTGGGAACAGGTTTTCAGAGAGCAATTACAAGCAACCTACGAACAGCCAAAACTAGTTTTATTTACCGGTGAAGTACAGTCAGCATGCGGATTCGCATCTGCTGCCAGCGGACCTTTTTACTGCCCTGCCGATGCCAAAGCATACATTGATCTTAGTTTTTACACGGAACTAAAAGATCGCTTCCAGGCACCCGGAGATTTTGCAATGGCTTATGTTATTGCTCACGAAATTGGACACCATGTGCAAAATCAGTTGGGAATTTCTGACAAAGTTCATGGTATGCGCGGACAAATCAGCGAAGAGGAATACAATCAGTTGTCGGTGAAAGTAGAACTGCAAGCCGATTTTTTTGCAGGGCTCTGGGCGCACCATGCACATGAAATGAGTAATATTCTTGAAGCAGGAGATATTGAAGAAGCCCTTACCGCTGCCAATGCCATTGGTGACGACAGGCTGCAAATGGAATCACGTGGTTATGTGGTTCCTGAATCTTTCACACACGGAACCAGTGATCAAAGAATGTTCTGGTTTAAAAAAGGTTTTCAAAGTGGCTTGATGAGTGATGGTGATACCTTTAAACGTGGCGTAGTTAATTAGGTAGTTAATTAAGTGGTTAATTAGGTAGAAAATTAGGTGGTTAATTAAGTGGTTAATTAGGTGGTTAATTAGGTAGTTAATTAAGTGGTTAATTAGGTAGTTATTCCATGGATCGCCTTCGGCTCTGGAAATAAATAAAGTTTCGCCTGCGGCTCAGGAAATAAATAAAGTTTCGCCTACGGCTCTGGGAATTAAATCGAGTTTCGCCTTCGGCTCAGGGAAATAAATAGAGTTTC
>CAUJFJ010000149.1 GCA_963169675.1 Bacteroidota bacterium | reverse complement strand
AAAAAGAAAAAAGGCTTGTTGGGTGATCTTTTTGATTTTTGATAAGGACTCTGCTGTGGAATAAATCAAACGAATAAAATCTTCACTGGAAATTTTAAAAGCCACTTTTTGATGTCATGTCAAATGAGATGATTTTCTCATTAGTCGAATTATTTTCCATTTTCAAAAAACAGGGGCCATTTTACTTGGCACAAACAGACATGAATGTTGTCTTTGCTAAACTTATCTAACATTCTTCTTTCGATTTTGTCACTTCCCTTTCCCAATCCATTGTCACAACAACCTTCATTTGACTTCTGGATGTCAAAAGCTTTTAAATAAACTTATAGATTTGATTTATAATATGTTACGCCGTTATTTTTCGTAATCGGTGTATTCTAATGACTGTATTTTGGCAGTAAAATTGACTATTCCGGCAACAAATTGCCATGAAACCCGGGCGGAAAAAGAAATGGTTGTGGTAATTTGAGAAATCCTTGTAAATTTGACAGCTATGGAAATATTCGAAGGTTTAGATGCATTGCTTAAAACGTTCTGGTTTGTAGCAATTCCGGCAAGTATCATATTCATCATTCAAATGATTATGACCTTTACAGGCACCGATGGTTCGGATGCTTTGGAGGCGGATCTTGATGTTGGTCATGGCGATTCCTCCTTTCAGTTATTCTCACTAAGAAACCTCATTAATTTTTTATTGGGTTTTAGCTGGACAGGAATATCCTTTTATGCTACCATCAACAATAAAGCGCTGCTCATTATTTTGTCGCTTGCTGTGGGCGTTTTGTTTGTCTATTTATTTTTCATAATCATCCGACAAGTACAAAAACTGGCAGAGAACAACTCGTTTCAGATTTCCAACGCATTAAACAAAAGTGCAGAAGTATATCTCACAATTCCGGAACATAAAAAAGGTAAAGGCAAAATCATGATCAGCATCAAAGGATCATTTCATGAACTGGATGCTATGACGGAACATGGAACTATTCCATCCGGAACTTTGGTGAAGGTAGTCAAGATAGAAAATAATGATATTTTAATAGTAGAAACCATTTAACAAAATTTTTATGACCCCGATAATTCTTATCATAGTTGCTGCGATTGTTTTATTCGTTTCCATTTCAGCATTAATTTCCAGGTACAAACGTTGTCCATCCGATAAAATATTAGTCATTTACGGACGTACAGGAGGCACATCAGCAAAATGTGTACATGGTGGCGGTGCCTTCATCTGGCCCGTTATTCAAGACTTTGCATTTTTAGATTTAAAACCACTATCGATTGAAGCTAATCTTACCAATGCATTAAGTCGTCAGAATATCCGTGTGGATGTTCCTTGTCGATTTACCATTGCGATATCGACTGAAACTGATAGCATGAATACTGCTGCTGAGAGATTACTTGGTTTGTCTTCGGAGCAGATTCAGGAACTGGCCAAGGACATTTTATTTGGTCAGCTTCGTTTGGTGATTGCAACCATGACCATTGAAGAAATCAACTCTGACCGCGATAAATTTCTGGATAATATTTCCAAGAATGTCGACAGCGAGTTGAAGAAAATTGGATTGAAATTAATCAACGTAAACGTTACCGATATCAAAGATGAATCGGGCTACATTGAGGCATTAGGAAAAGAAGCTGCTGCCAAGGCTATCAACGAAGCAAAAATAAGTGTTGCGGAGCAGGAGAAAATCGGAGAAACAGGAAAGGCTATAGCTGACAGAGAAAAAGACACTCAGATAGCAGAAACACACAGAGATCGTGATGTAAAAATTGCCATCACACAAAAAGATAAAGAAATCAGTATCGCTACAGCTGTAAAAGATGAAACCATTGGTAAAGCAGAAGCACAACGAGATACTCGTGTAAAGACATCTGAAGCCAATGCCATAGCGATTCAGGGTGAAAACGAAGCTAAAATTGCCATTGCCAATTCAGAAGCGCTTCGAAGAGAAAAAGAAGCGGAATCGTTGCGAATTGCTATTGCTGCAGAAAAAGTACAACAGGCAAAAGCATTGGAGGAATCTTATGTCGCTGAACAACGAGCAGAATTAGCGCGTTCCGAAAGAGAACGATCTACGCAGATAGCAAATATTGTAGTACCAGCTGAAATAGCCAAGCAACGAGCAATCATTGAAGCACAAGCAGCTGCTGAGACCATTCGAGAAAATGCCAAAGGAGAAGCAGATGCGATTTATGCAAAAATGGAAGCTGAAGCGAAAGGTTTGTATGAAATCCTTACCAAGCAAGCTGAAGGTTACAAGGAAGTAGTAGCAGCAGCAGGTGGTGATCCTAATAAAGCCTTCCAGTTACTTTTGATTGAGAAATTACCTGAACTCGTACGCACCCAAGTAGAAGCTGTGAAGAATATTAAAATTGATAAGATCACTGTGTGGGACTCCGGCAACGGACAAAATGAAAATGGAAATTCATCCACTGCAAATTTTGTTTCCGGAATGATGAAGACGGTTCCTCCATTAAACGATTTATTCAATATGGCCGGATTGAATCTCCCCTCCTACTTAAAAGGACCTGATGATCAGGAGCCGGCTAAGAAAGAGGAGCCTAAGAAGGATGATTCGAAGAAGGATGATTCTAAAATTTAGTAGAATAATTTGCTGATTAACCTATTCTAAAAATTTAAGCAAAAAAATTTTTAGATAAACGTTAATTTCTGATATTCAACTGCTTAAGTAAATATTTCATAAATATTTTGTAATAAAAGATATAAATGAACGCCTATTTATATACTTTTGAATCAGGATGTTAAAAAAATACACCGGTTTGTTCTTATTGTTAATTGCCTATGCAATTTTGCTTGGGCATGATGTTATTCCACATCACCATGGTGAAATAAACAGTCATGAGAATGCAGATGACCATCACCATTCAACTATACCACATCATCATCATGAGCATACAACCAATTCTAGTCATGGGCATGATCATTCTTCGAATGATGGGGACGATAAAGAAGCAAGTAATTTAGGTCATTTATTTTCTCAATTTTTTCATGCTGCTGATGGAATAACATTCACATCAAGAACGTTTATCTCTAATACCATTTCCAAACAGCTATCTTCATTTGATGTAATTCTACCAACCAGCTTTTTAATTGAGGAAATCGATATACCTCCTTTGATAAATAAGATCGAAAATGATTTCTTATTGCCAAACCACTTTTTAATTCAACACTTTGGACTGAGGGCTCCTCCTGCTCTTTAATTTTGCCTGAATAAATTTTATTTACAGGCTTGTGACGCTTTGCATTAATATGCATAGCATTTCCATTTTATACAATTCAAACCTAATTAATTCATAGAATATGAAACATTTAATCATTGCAGGTATGGTTGCTATTGTCAGCTTATCAGCATGTTCAGGAAATCAAAATTCAAAGGGGACGGATGCAGGTCATTCTCATACTGAAGGAACTCATCAGCATGAAGATGGTACAGTACATGATGATCACGCAACTGAAAACTCATCACAGGAAGAATTTTCAGTGTCATCAGACACCCTAAAAACCGAACAGCCAACAAATGCTGAACATATTCATGAGGGATCGGAACAACCTCATACACATTAACAATCAAACCATCTTACCATGCATAAAATCACATTCATTCTCATTGGGCTTTCCATATTTATTGCTTCCTGCAGGAATAAAAAAGAAGAAGCTCCTCATGAACACGGACCCGAACCATTAGCATATACGGTGTATTCTGATAAATCAGAAATATTCGTTGAATTCAAGCCGTTAGTAGTAGGAAGCGCATCGAAGTTTGCAGCACATTTCACTGTTTTAGGGGAGTACTTTACACCGCTGAGTGAGGGTTCTGTAACTGTTAGCTTACTGGTCGGAGACAAAGGAATTCGTCAAAAAAGCGATACCCCGGGTGTTCCTGGTATTTACAGGTTGTCACTTACTCCCAAGGTTGCAGGTACAGGGAAATTAATATTCGATATTGTTACAAAATCGTTCACAGATCAGATAATCATTGACAATATACAGGTTTATGCGAATGAAGCTGAGGCGATAAAAAATAATAGTTCTTCTGATGAAGGTAATAGTATCACTTATTTAAAGGAGCAAGCCTGGAAAGTACCATTTGCAAATACTCCGGTTCGAAATCAGCCATATGGTGAAATACTAAAAACAAGTGGCCTACTACTATCTGCTCCGGGAGATGAACAAATGGTAACAGCAAATGCAAACGGTATTGTATTTTTTGATGGCAACAGCAGCGTAATAGGAAGTGCAGTTACTGAAAAAACGAAACTATTTCTGGTATCGGGCGGTGGCTTGGCTCAAGGAAATGTTGACGCTCAGTTCAAAGAATTAAAAGCCACATATGAGAAATCTAAAACTGATTATGAAAGGGAAGCCATATTAGTAAAAGACAAAATAGTATCCTTGAAAGATTTTCAGGAAACCACTGTTAAATATGAAAATGCCAAAACTGCATATGAAACTATGGCAAAAAACTATACATCGGGAGGATATGCTGTAATGGCAGGGATGAATGGGTATCTTAAGGATATTTTTGTTTCCGAAGGTCAATATGTAACAGCGGGCACACCTTTAGCAACCGTATCCAAAAACAAGAAATTACTGCTTCAGGCAAATATTTCCCAAAAATATTTTAGCAGTTTACCAAAAGTTGCCTCTGCAACCTTTAAACTCTCCGGTTCAGGTGAAGTGTATAGTACAGAACATCTTAATGGTAAAAAAATGGCATACGGAAAAAGCGCTACAACCAATACACCATTTATTCCGGTAACATTTGAAATCGACAACATAGGTGAATTAGTTTCAGGTTCCATAGTTGAAGTATTTCTTAAATGCAAGCCTGTAGAAAATGCTTTAGTAATACCGGCATCTTCAATCATGGAGGAGCAGGGAAACTACTATGTATATGTTCAAACAGGAGGCGAAAGCTTTGAGAAGAGGGAAGTCAAAACCGGTACAAGCGATGGAATAGATATCCAAATATTTTCAGGGTTAGTAGCCGGAGAAAGGGTCGTAAATCAAGGAGCTTATCAGATTAAATTATCGCAAGCGAGTGGTACTATGCCGGCGCATGGGCACGAACATTAATAATTCAAAACATGTTAAATAAAATCATAAGTTTCTCATTAAACAATAGACTGCTTGTAGTTGTAGCAACTGTTTTGCTCATTGTTTTCGGTGCTTACGTTGCAAGCAGAATGGAAGTTGATGTATTTCCAGATCTAACGGCACCCACTGTGGTTATACTTACAGAAGCACATGGAATGGCTCCGGAAGAAGTTGAAAAACTGGTCACTTTCCCTATAGAAACGGCAGTTAATGGCGCAACCAATGTTAGAAGAGTCAGAAGTTCATCATCAGCTGGAATTTCTATTGTCTGGGTCGAATTTGAATGGAACACGGATATTTTCAAAGCACGTCAAATAGTTACAGAAAAAACCGGAGCTATTGCTGAAAGACTACCACAGGGAGTAGGAAATCCAACTTTAGCCCCGCAAAGCTCTATAATGGGTGAAATTATGCTTATTAGTCTATCGTCAGATAGTACCAGCCAAATGGATCTAAGAACAATAGCTGACTGGACATTGCGACCAAGACTTTTAGCCACAGGTGGAGTTGCTCAAGTTGTAGTT
>CAUJFJ010000148.1 GCA_963169675.1 Bacteroidota bacterium | reverse complement strand
TTTTCCTTATTATCCCAGTTGCGCCAAAGAATCGAAGAGCATGATTCAGGCGATATTACTGAATACCAGGTATTTTCACGCATCATAACCTTATCACCGATACCAATGCCTAATGCCCCGCCTGATGCACCTTCACCGATGATGAAGCATAAAACAGGGACTTTCAAAATAGACATTTCATATAGGTTTCTAGCAATAGCTTCTCCCTGACCGCGTTCTTCGGCTTCTAGTCCCGGAAAAGCTCCAGGTGTATCAATAAACGTAATCACTGGTTTGTTGAATTTTTCTGCCAGTTTCATCAATCTCAACGCCTTCCGGTAACCTTCCGGATTTGGCATGCCGAAATTGCGGTACTGGCGCATTTTGGTGTTATTACCTTTTTGCTGTCCGATAAACATAATGGTTTGACCGTCAACCATACCAAAGCCACCAATCATGGCCTTATCATCTTTCACATTGCGATCCCCAAACATCTCAATAAAAGTATTGTTGGTTATTGCTTTGATGTAATCCAATGAATAGGGGCGGTCGGGGTGACGTGAAAGCTGAACTTTTTGCCAGGCAGTCAGATTACTGAAGATATTTTTTCGGGTATCTTCAATTTTCTTTTCAATCTCCAGGATGAGACCACTTACATCAACTTTTCCCTTTTCTGCAATTTGCTTTGCTTTTTCAAGTTGATCCTTCAGTTCATCTAAAGGCTTTTCGAAATCCAAATGACTCATTTTTCGATCTTATTAAGCTACAAATATATTAAGTAAATGTTACCCGAAATCACTTTTCCTGATTCCTTAACCTTTTGTGCTTATTTTTGCCTGATAGATAGCAGTTTATGGTATTGTTTCCGAATGCAAAAATTAACCTGGGTTTGAAAATTCTGCGAAAGCGTCAGGATGGCTTTCATGATATAGAAACCGTGTTTTATCCGGTCCCCCTTTGTGATAGTTTGGAGTATGTTTATACCGATTCGGCTGATTTTCAGGATGATTTAACCAATTTTGATACTTCAGAAGTTAAGAAGTTTGTGACTGCTGCCGGAAAACCAGTCTATTTCTCCATATCCGGATTCCCAGTTGCCGGCGATCCGTCGAATAATTTGTTGCTTAAAACATTGAACTTATTTGAGGCAAATTTTGGATTGAAGTCAGGCGTACGAATGCATTTGCACAAGGCAATTCCTATGGGAGCGGGATTGGGCGGTGGCTCAGCTGATGCCGCTTTCTTCCTCAAGCAATTGTGGCTCGATCATGATGAACCATGTACTTTCGAAGAATTAGTTCATCTGGCTGCTGAAATAGGAAGTGATTGTCCTTTTTTTCTCTACAATAAGCCGATGTTTGGTAGCGGAAAGGGAGAGGTATTAACAGATGTGGAAGTAAATCTGAAGAATTTACAAATTGTAATCATTAAACCTGAAATCAGTGTTCCAACAAAGGTTGCTTATGAAAGTGTAGTACCGGTTGATGAACCATCGCAATTGCAAAAAATACTACAAACACCGGTTGCCTCCTGGCAGCAACAGGTTATCAATGAATTTGAAAATTCTGTCTTTAAAAATTATCCTGCTATAGCGGAAATAAAACAAAAGTTAGTGGATATGGGAGCCATTTATACAGCTATGAGCGGCAGTGGTTCAGCAGTATTTGCTTTGTTTGATGCGAATGCTGAAATAAATTTGAGTCCATTCAACGATTGCTTTCGGTTTCATAAAGAACTTTAAGCTAGTATCTTAAATTCATAAAGCGCCATCAGATAAACAATTTGACGACAATTTAGTTACTTATTGTATCTGGATTAATTACTTTTATCATTCTGTCGCAACCGATTTACTTTATGTTTGATACCTTTTTAAAATTTGTAAAATCAGAACAAACAGGTGGAATTTTATTGATTTTCTGCACTGCAATCAGTTTGTTGATTACGAATAGTGCTTGGGGTAGTCAGTATCTTTCTTTTTGGGAAATGAATCTGGGCATGAGCCTGCATCACTGGATTAACGATGGTTTGATGGCAGTGTTTTTTTTATTGGTGGGATTGGAGATCAAACGAGAGCTGGTTGGAGGTGAGTTGTCAACTGTAAGTTCAGCAGCAATGCCCGTCATGGCTGCGATAGGAGGTATGTTGTTTCCGGCACTTTTATTTCTGAGTTTCAACTACAATCAGCCTTCAGTGAGTGGCTGGGGTATTCCTATGGCAACTGATATTGCCTTTGCATTGGGCATGTTATCCTTGTTAGGAAACCGCGTTCCTGTGGCACTGAAAGTATTTCTTGTTGCAGTGGCAGTAGTCGATGATTTGGGAGCAATTTTGGTGATAGCCTTATTTTATTCACATGGTTTTTCGTGGTTGTGGTTTGGTGCTGCAATGGCAACGCTTTTGCTGTTAATCATACTAAACAGAAGTGGTTCACATAAATTGTTGTATTTTTTAATTCCGGGTGTTCTGTTATGGTTTTTCATTCTGCAAAGTGGCATTCATGCAACCATTGCAGGAGTGCTGCTGGCTCTTACAATTCCGATTGCTAAGGATGAAAGTAAGTCGATGTTGCATCACATCGAACATGCTATAAACAAACCGGTAGCTTTGTTTATCATGCCCATTTTTGCCCTGGCAAATACAGGTATAGTTCTCGAAGGTGATCTGGTGGCTTCGCTCACTTCACCAGTTAGTTATGGGATTTTGGCCGGCTTGATCATAGGCAAGCCTGTTGGCATTTTATTGTTCACCTGGTTATCAGTCAAAACCGGTTGGTCGTCGTTGCCTAATGGAGTAACCTGGCCAATGATTGCCGGAGCTGCTATGCTTGGTGGAATTGGTTTTACCATGTCAATTTTTATTAGTACACTGGCATTTGACGTGGTAGCATTCACAACTATGTCAAAGATTAGTATTTTGGCTGGTTCTGCAACTTGTGCTATTCTAGGGCTTACATTTCTGAAATTTACTTTTTCACAATTTAAACCTGAAAAGTCTTTGTGAGAATCAATTTTGTCTATTAATAGTTGATAATCATTATTTTAAAAAGCAGGTTGCAGAGATTTTCGAATTGAAAGGAAACCTTGAATTTTGATTTTAGGATAAAAATGTCGATTTTTAGCAAGTGAAATCAAAGTAGAATACGCTTTCTCCGAAAGGTCTTAGTATTAGAATATGCATAAAGTCCCTATTTTTATTGTTGGAATCAACCCCAGAAGTGGAACAAATTATTTGTATCAGTTAATAGCACTTCATCCCGATTGTGTGCATTCGAGGCATTATGGTGAAGATTTTTTTCTATTTGCATCAGACAAGTACCTTGAATTTTATGATGTAGT
Organism: Bacteroidota bacterium; assembly: GCA_963169675.1. GTDB lineage: Bacteria > Bacteroidota > Bacteroidia > AKYH767-A > OLB10 > JADKJB01. The sequence continues at coordinate 5,276 of CAUJFJ010000148.1, read as the reverse complement.
TACCAAACATTGGAGTCCGAATTGGAAAAATGACAATGAGGTTTTCAGGAGAGCTTTGGAGTTGGGATTGCTTAACTATTTAAATCCCGGAAACGGTCCGGCTGAGGCTAAATATATGGTTACTAAAACTCCTTCTGCAATCAATTCCAAAAATTATCTGGAAATGTTTTCGGAAGGCTATATGATTGTGATAACCCGGAAAGGTCAGGATTTGGTGGAGTCATTCATGAAAACCTTCAATTCGCGTTTCGAAGATGCTGTGCGGGGATGGAAGCGTGGTGCCGCCGCGGTGCATGATGTGATGAATGATCCTAAATTGATGAATTCAGGGAGAGTAATTGTGATTAAATATGAAGATCTGTATCAGAAAAATACAGATGTTATGACTCAGATTCTCGATTTTCTTAAGTTGGATAAATCGAAATTTGATTTTGATAAAAGCGCGAATTTTGATGTCATTGGTTCCTCTACTTTCAAAGGTAACTCTGAAAAAGTGACCTGGGATCCAATTCCGAAAACGAAAACTTTTAATCCATTAGGCAGATTTAGTCACTGGAGTCGTTTTCGTCATTACCGGTTTAACTGGATGGCAGGGAAGTATTCCAAAGAATTCGGCTATGAACTTTATTTTGATTCTAAAGATCCGATTTATTATATTTACAATATATTGCTTACCTCTTATGATTTCTTTCATCGTACTGTTCGCAGAACCATGATCATTTTGAAATCATTCACTAAAGGAAAGAACGCCAGAAGAGATGCATTTAATATCAAAATTAATTAATACACTTTTTCCAATGCCGTTCCCGGTTTGCTGAAATGAAGAAAATACTCTATATACCAATTTTACTTTTTTGGATATTGAGTTCTTTTATTACACTGGCAGGAAATCCGGACAAAGCATTTGAATCATTGCAGATTTTCGATTATTTTAATTCAAAAAAGTATTTCGAAAAATCAGTAAAGAAGTACCCGGCGGTAGCTTCTTATGGCCTTGCATTTATTTATAGTAAGAATGACAATCCTTTTTATAATACGGATTCCGCATTTAAAAAAATAAATGAAGCGCTGTCATTTCTGACAATTGCCGATTCTAAAGAAAAAGCAATTTTAGAAAAGTATAAGGTGCGAATCAGTGACATGCAATCATTACAGTTCAAAATTATTAATGATGCTTTTGTACATGCCGAAAAACAGTCTACTATATCAGGCTTCAATCACTTCATCGATTTTTATGGCGATTCACATAAATATAAAGATGCTCTTCGTTTTCGGGATAGTCTGGCCTTCGAAATTGTTCGAAGCGATAATACTTCAGAAAGTTATGGTGCTTTCATGGAGCAATACCCTGAGTCGCATTTGTATTATACTGCCCGTTCACGTTTTGAAAGAGCTTTATACAATGAACTGACTGCTGAAGGCACTCCAGATGCTTATGAGAAATTTACGATTGCGTATCCCAGAAGCCCGCATTTTCGGGAAGCTCATGAGCAGTTGTTTAAATTAGCTACCCGGGATGCTTCTGATCCTAAAATATATCACGATTTTATAAAAAAATACCCTTCATCTCTTTTTATTGAAGATGCCTGGCAAAGAGTTTTTGAATTATCGATCCCGGTTTTTAATGAACAGTCCCTGCAAAATTTCCGCACCACATATCCCGATTATCCTTATCAGGATAAACTAATGACGGAGTTTTCACTTATTAAAATGGTGCTTCTTCCCTATGAAAAAAGCGGGAAGTATGGATTTATTAATTCTGAAGGCACTTTAGTAATTGAACCGGTTTATGATTTCGTTGAACCTTTCGCTGAAGGCATGGCCGTTGTTGGTAAAGATGGTAAATCGGGTTATGTGAATAAAATGGGTGAAGAAGTAATTCCTCCATTTTATGATGAAGCGGAAAATTTCCATAACAATCTGGCCGTAGTTGGTGATCAGAACAAATTTGGCGTTATCGATAGAAATGGGAAAATGATTATTCCTTTGAAATATTCTGAACTCAGTGACTTCTCTGAAGGATTGGCTGCTGCCGCGGAAAACGGCTTATTTGGGTACATCGATCGTGATGGAATGCAAATTATAAATCCGCAATTTGATATTGCCGGTGATTTTAAGAACGGTTATGCTATCTGTCAAAAGGATGAAAATTTTGGTCTGATTGATCAGGCCGGAAATGAATTGCTCCCTTTTATTTATCAGGATATCGCCTCACCGGTTAATCGAATGATAGTTTTAAAGAAAGATGATTTATTTGGAGTAGTATCACTCGATTCCGGGATTGTAATTCCTTTCGAGTATTCTATGATTAAGCAAACTTCTAATAATTTATTTGCCTGCGTTAAAAATGGTAAATTAGGATTCATAAATTCAACTGGTGACATACAAATTCCATTTTATTATCTGCCGGGCAACAAATCGGAAGTGTACGAATTTACGGATGGCTTCGTAGTTGCAAATTTTAATGGCAAATATGGTGTAATTGATTCGATGGGTCGAAAAATTATTCCTTTTCGATTTGATGAAATTGCTTCGCTTTCTTTTGGAAAAGCTGTTGTTCGAAAAGGAACGAAATGGAACTATATCGATCTCAATGACAGGACTATTCCTGCAAAATTTAGTTACGACAAAGCATTTGCCTTTCAAAAGGGTTTTGCGGTTTTGGAAGTCAAATCAAAATGGGGACTTATTGATGAAAAAGGCATGCTGGTGATTCCTCCGCAATATGATGAATTGAAATTGATTGCAAATAATGTTTTTGTTGCCAGACGCGATAGCATTTACGGACTTATTGATCCAAATCACAATGTGCTGGTGCCGGTTGAATATGAGAAATATACAGTTTATGAAAATGAGTTTGTTTTGCTGATGAAAGCTGGTGACCGATTGTGGTACAATACCAGATCTTTTGAAGTCATCAGAAAAGAATCAGAGGAATAGATTAACCTGAGTTTTTTGCCTTAAATTTGTAGTATGGAATATGGTAAAGTTACCGGCAAAGCGCTGGATGAATTAATTGCTATTTGTGGGACAGATTTTGTCTCTACTTCAAAAGAGGTTGTCGAGGACTATTCTCACGATTACACCGAAGACTTAAGATATTATCCCGAAGTAGTGGTAAAGCCCCGTACCGCTGTCGAAATTTCGGCAATAATGAAGTTGTGCAACCGGGAACGAATTCCTGCTACCCCACGGGGTGCCGGAACAGGACTCAGCGGTGGTGCCCTTCCGGTATTTGGCGGCATTCTGATTTCCATGGAACGTTTCAATAAAATTCTGGAGATCGATGAACGGAACTTGCAGGCTACCGTTGAGCCGGGGGTCATAAATCAGGTTTTTCAGGATGCTGTGATCGAAAAGGGTCTTTTCTATCCTCCTGATCCTGCAAGTCGTGGTTCCTGTTTTTTGGGTGGTAACCTGGCTGAATGTGCCGGTGGTCCCAAAGCAGTCAAGTATGGTGTTACTAAAGACTATGTACTGAACACTGAAGTCGTTTTACCTTCCGGAGATATCATCTGGACCGGAGCTAATGTTCTTAAAAATTCTACCGGTTACAATCTCACACAATTGCTAATTGGAAGTGAAGGAACTCTGGGCATCATCACTAAAATTGTTTTCAGGCTTATTCCTTATCCTACACATAATTTGTTGTTGCTGGTACCTTTTACATCAGCTGAAAAAGCATGCGAAGCTGTTGCAGCAGTATTCAGAGCAGGAATCACTCCTTCTGCAATGGAATTTATGGAACGCGATGCAATCGATTATGTAAGAAAGTTCGTTGATGTTAATCTCGCTGTTGCGGATGATATCAAAGCCCACTTGATTATTGAGGTAGATGGTAATGATATGGACGCCCTTTTTAAAGATTGTGAACGAATTACCGAAGTGATGAACGAATTTGGTGCTACTGATGTATTATTTGCGGAATCGGCACAACAGAAAGCAGAATTATGGAAAATGCGCAGAGCAACCGGAGAAGCTGTCAAGTCACATTCAATTTATAAAGAAGAAGATACTGTGGTGCCACGGGCTGAATTACCGGCACTGTTGAAAGGTGTCAAAGATATTGGTGCAAAGTATGGTTTCCGCTCGGTGTGTTACGGACATGCCGGAGATGGAAATTTGCATGTCAATATTATCAAAGAAGAAATGAGTGATGAGGACTGGAATACGCTGGTGCCAAAAGGTATTCGCGAAATTTTTGAGTTGTGCGTAAAATTAGGAGGAACCATATCTGGAGAACATGGAATTGGACTAGTTCAAAAAGACTATATGGATGTCCCATTTTCAAAAGTGCAGCTTGACCTTCAAAAAGGCATTAAAACTTTATTTGATCCCAACCATATCTTAAATCCCGGTAAAATGTTTAATTAAAATATACAGACATTTTTATCGTTATAATCTAAATAACCACATTCCCCCCGAATGAAATTCAGTAAGATTCTTCTGACAATCCCACTGCTCTTGCTTTCCTTTATTGGTAAGGGGCAGGAAATGCTGGGTATCAGCAATTCCAATTTTGCGGGTAATATGGGGATGGCGTTAAATCCGTCGCTTTTTATTGGAAGTCCTTATATTCAGGAGTTTAACTTTATTTCAGCCGATTTTTTTATCGATAATGATTATGTCTATCTGAAGAAAAGAACTTCTATGTTTGCTAAAAGTCTTCGTGGTGAAAGCATCCCGGAAGAAAATATTCTCGATTATTATGATGGTAAAAAGAAACGTGCCTTTGGCAATGTCTTCCTCCGGGGACCATCAATGATTCAAAACCGGGAACGTTTTTCCTGGGGATTTCATACTGCATTGAGAAGTAATCTGAGTGCCATTAATGTCCCTACTCACTTGGCAAAATTCATGAAGGAGGGATTCGATTATATTCCCCAACAAGATGAAATATATTTGGCTGAACCCATGCGTGCTGCAGGTATGTTTTGGGGAGAATTAGGCGGTACTTTCGGCAAAAAGTTAATCGATCGGCGTGATAAAGGATATCTGGCTGCAGCCGTAACCTTAAAACTGATAGCAGGATTCGATGCAGTATATGCAAATTTCGAGAATTTCGATTATGTGGTACCTTCTTCCGACACTTTAATAGTAAATAATGTGAATGCAGAATATGGCCACGCACTTTATGGCGGTGATCCTGCATTTAAAAAACCCTTTAAAATTCGTGGCTATGGCGCGGGTCTCGATTTGGGAATTACTTATTATAAGGGCAGAGTACATGGTGCAAACGATTGTAATGAAACTGCCGAGAAATATAAAAAGTACAA
>CAUJFJ010000147.1 GCA_963169675.1 Bacteroidota bacterium | reverse complement strand
GTGAGTTTTTTTATAGTGACCGGTAACAGATCAGGGGTACTGATCAATTCAAGCTTCGTTAACTGAAGCGGATCTAACTGAACACGATAATTTCCGGGTTTAAGTCCTGAAAAACTAAAATACCCATCCGATTCAGAAAGTGTTTTACCTACCAGCTTCATTTGCTCATCATAAATCCGAACTGTTATCTTTCCCAATCCACGGGAAGTTGCATTTTCCTCCAGCATTACCTGGCCCGATACCTCTGCTGAAACATCAACAGGTACAAAAACCGGTTTCATACTATTTGGATCAACGATAACCTTAATCACTTTGTTTTTGACTGTCCATGCAATATTGTCGAAGCTTGATGGCTGCAACTTAACATGGTAAGCCGTATAAGGCTCCAGTTCAAAAATCTGTATGGCAGTATCTTTTTCAGCATACATCATTCTGCCACCGTTGATACTCACTTTTAACCCTTCTGCTTTGGGCTCATCATCACTTTTGATTCCATTTCCATCCAGATCAACAAATGGAATGAGTGTGATGCCGCCCTTACCCATGCTATTCCGGTTTGAAACATTCAAATGATTTAGTCCGGAATTATAAACAATACCACCGTTAGCTGTTTCAGTAAAATTTGTAGTCCGGTTGCCCCGAATCGCCTGGAAACCTACCTGTGCAAAAGAAAGATCCATTCGTAATCCCACACCTATCGTCCTGATATTACTTTGGACATTTTCTTCATAATATGCATTCACTACGCCAAACCCCTTCAATGTTTTTTCTATCAAACATCTCATGGATACTATATTACTTTTTGTATACTCATACTGCAACTGAGGAGTAATTATGATCTTCTTAACCGGATGAAAACTCAAAGAAAAGTTACTGTAGATAAATGGATCCGTATCTTTCACCAACAAAGCATAGCTGCTGATATTATAATTTACCTTTCGCAGAGCACCCGACAACAACCATTCTGTTGTCATATAATCAGTATTCTCTAATACAATCTGATTAAATGCAATCCGCGAATAGGCAGTTAACCATTTTGTCCGCACAGGAAAAGATACCATTGCCTTGCGTTGTTCGAGATAATCGAATCGTATTGCTTCCTGATTCTTGTCGTAATTCAAATAATTCACTTCGAACTGCCATCCGGATGGCAAACTATAAGACAAAACACTTTTACTAAGTACCTTGCTGGTATAATCTGTTGTTAATAACAAAAGCGGCGCTAACCGTAAGGAAGCACTCACAAAAGGCATTGCCTCACCATTCGTCACTGATGAAAGATATTCCGCTCCTGCACCTATAGTAATGTAAGAATTCAATCCGTAATCTACGCGGGCACATGAAAACAAACTGTTCTTTTGTCCTTCAATGCGGGTACTTACAACGGAATCGCCATAAACCGACTTCACATCAAAACTGTGAAATCCATCTTCAATTATCCCGCCGCTAACATTGTATTCAAACTTACCTGAGGGCATAAAATTAAACGGGATGTTGATATATTCTTCTGCTGCCCTCTCTTCCCCGTAAGGGCCATAAAACCGAAGTTTAACAACAGAATTACCATACACCAGCGGAACCTGAAATGTATAAAAGCCGGAAGCATCTGCCTTTACATAATTGACCAATACATTATTTACATAAAGTTCCACAATCCATCCCGGATTGGTTGTGTTGCTGATAGTGTAAGATCCGAAAGAACGCTTGAAGGTAGTGGCTGTATTAGTCAATTGAAATCCGATGGCAGGAGCATAAACAGATGATACAAATTGTGGCTGCACTTTACCTAATATAACCTGTCGCAAATAATTTCGCTCGTTGCGCACATGACGCCACTGATAAAATTGTTGCCGTGGTTCCAGGCCGGTGGCAGAATAATAATTCAGATTCACATTTGTTTCACCACCCAAAAGCACACCGCCTATGCCGAGTCCTAATCTTAAATCATGATTACCTTCCAAATCATGTGAATTTATTACTAACCAATCTGCCATACTTAAACCGGCTGCAGGAAAATTTCTTTCAATAGTAGTATCTGCAACAGTCTCGCCCTGGAGCTTCGAAACATTAGCACGCATCAGCTCTTGTCTCATCTCTTTGATTACCGGCAAATCGACATCGGTATCGAGTACGACCGATAAATTCCGGAAGTTGAAATTACATTGCAATCCGAATACACTTCCGAAGTAAGTTCTTCTGAGATATAAACGGCCATCATATCTGATAATGTCGTGCTGCATGAGAGGCTGCACTTTACCCTGGTAAACAATAACATTCCGTTGCTTACTGATCAGGTAGGTTGCATCTTCATTCAATAAATATCCGGCAACGGAGTCGAGGGTTTCGTTGTAGGTGCTTTTGATTTTAAGAAACCGAAAAACGTCGATGACAGAAAGGTAGAGTTCATCATCATAATATAATGCAGGAACTTCAGCGCTACCTATACCTTTCACATTTACGTTTACAGATAGTTCATCAATATCATCACTGATGTCAGCAAAAGCTTTCGAGGGGAAAGTCATTTGGAAAACCAGACTACATATCAGAGCCAGCATCTTTGCAGATAAGCTGTAATAATTCCGAAATGTAACTGCCCTAAACATCATTCGCATTTTGTAAACTGACTATTCCTGAATAAAAGTCACCATAAATGTTCCACTATAATTTCCTCCGGGATTGGCAAGTGCACTGCCAACAAATAAAGTGCCTCCAATGCGCACCTGTGTACGGCCGGGAGGAGCAACATTGGTGATAAAAGGCGAGCCGGTACTTGAGGTTCCTATCTGCATTAACATACTTCCACCATTACTTCCCGTCAAGGTAATATTTGGACCGTTGAGAATACTTACCACGGTACCCAGATTTGCTTCTACTTCAAAAATAGCTGGCGAGAATGGTGTGCCTGAACTTAACTGCACCACCGATCCTGTAACAGACCGCGTTCCATTGGGATAAATAATAACGGTTCCGCCTGAAGGGCCATGCGTAAAAGTTCCAAAATGAAGTCCCTGCGCAGGATTAGCATAAATGATAATTGGTTTAGGAGGTGCTTCCTGTGCAGAGAGCGAAAACGGTAAACAACCGAATATTACAACAGTCGACAGGCTTAGTACCTGCTTAACTGATCTTGTAATATTCCATTGTAATTTCATCATTCGCCATTTAAGAATAATTTCTTCGAAAATACTCCCGAAGAAGATCGTAATGTTACTACATATATGCTTGCTCCGTTATTCAGCCTTATTTCATTTGAACCGGAACCTTTCAGATTTTCCTTATGCAGTAGCTGTCCCTGCATATTGGATACAGTCATTTCACCCGTTTCACCATCTTTTAATTTATGATAAATGTGTATTGTATTACCATAACCATAAACACCAAACTGATCGGTGTCGGTGACAAAAGGTAATTCTTCCGATGAAAAACGAATGCTGAATCTTGAATTATAGGTTCCCTTGTCGAGGTAAATTTTACATTCCGGTTTATCACGCAGATTATAATTCATTCTTTTCTCAGCATCATAAAAATAAACATTCAGACTATCCTCTACATTCAGAATTTCAGATGCATTGAAAGTCAGCCAACCGTTTCTTTGTGTGGTTACCCCTACCGGAATTACATCAACCTCACCGGGAGTTCCGGGCATTGCATTTATAGACAACAAAACATTATCGGCAGCATAGGAATAAATATTGGGAATATTTTCATCGGTATTCATCAGCTTCAGTGCATCGGTCTCCATGTTAAAAGCTGCAGTTGCCCCATCCTCAAAATAAATGGTAACGGCATCCCATACACCACCTGCATCCGAATATTTCGCTTCCATCCGGATTAACGAACGGCCTTCATTAGAGGCAACCCGGTGATAGAAAGGATTCAATGTTGTTGTACGTGCAGCATTGTTCACCGAAAGTATTCCATTTACAGGGAAAGTACCATTGGTAACGTGTACAAAGAATCCCTGCATGGCAGGAATGATACTTCCCGCTACACCATTACTGGAAATACCATTGATATAAGAGCTGTACGTTCCGCTATATTGGTTTAGTGCGCCGGCATCAAAATAATAAATTGCATTATCGATATTAGTTTTTGTCCAGCCGGTTGCTGCATCCCAATTCAGGGGACTAGGATAAGGATTCCCTACCAAATTAAATCCTTTGGTGAATAGTTGATTATTATTTTGCAGATTAATTGTTCGCAAACCATTTGCAACAGTACCTGCAATATCAATAGTTTTAGGAGCGTTTGAATTCCCAAAATTTGCCGCATAACCAGTGAATGGCACCAATGCGCCACCTGCAGCAGTGTAACTATCCCAACCCGATGAATTTACATTTTCAATGTATCGGTAAAAAGTCGGGAAAGCAGCTGCAAGATTCAGATCATCTGAAAACTCATTAACGGTTGCTACTGTTACCGGTGAACTCACATATTTGTAGCCATATCCGGAAGTTAAATACCGTTGAATATTTACAGTACCCAGTACATTCCCGGCACCTGATCCATCTATCAAGGCAGTTTGTGTTGCTGTAGATAACAGCGTGAGGAAAGTTCCGCTATTAAAATTTCCAACATTGGCTTTTAGAATTCCATTAACACTCAAAATTCCGGAAAGATTTACTCCTGCAGGATTGTTGGTGGTAAGATTCATAATCTGATTTCCCGAAAACACATTCGCAGGAATTGTTTGTGTGGTAGTTCCATTCAACTCAATGGCACCACTGGTAACATTGAATGTTCCGGCGTTGGTGATGGTGCCGCTGATTTGCAGGATACCTGTTCCACTCACCGTAACAGATGCACCGGGTTGAATGGTAACGTTTCTGACTGAACCGGTTCCAACAGTGAGTTGAGGATATCGGGGTAATCCGGTAGGCACTAAAATATTAATTGTTGCTGTTGGCAAAATTCCACATTGCCAGTTCAGCGGATCAGCCCACACGGTACTTGTTCCTCCTGTCCATGTTCCTATTACTGATGCGAGGCAACGTTCACCAACTGCAAAAGCGCCAAAGGCAGTTATTCCGGTTGCCTGTATGGAAGTTGCCAAAGGTGCAGTTACAGCCATGGTATCCCATACCGATGTATATCTGGAGACTTTGAATAAAGCGGTTGATGATCCAGGATCAATATCTGCTGCCTGCCAGTTAAATGTGATGCGGCAATTATTAAATATCATTCCTGCATTGGTGAAAGTCCAGTATTTGTTCACACTGCGGATTGAATTCAATGTAGATGACGATATTAACGGATGATCACCAGATGTTACTCTTGCATTTACCGCACCGGAGGTAGTAATTGTGGCAGGATTTAAAACTGCAGGGGCATATCGTAGACTATCACCAATCATGAAAGTCTTTGTTAAATTTATTCCTGTTGGAAAAATCATTTCCAATGTTCCAAAAACCCAACCTGTGGTTTGTGCAGCACCACCTATTTTTCCATTCACTGTAATTATAACTTTAAAAGCACCTGTCCTTATATTGCCTCTGGTAAAAACAAGACTATCATTCAGACTGATATTCGAAGCAAGATTAACATAACCGGAAGTTTTATTAATTACCAGTTTAAAGAAATTGCTGGCTGAAGATACTTGCTGCACACCCTGACCATTCAAAATAATTCGGTTTCCGGTTGCATTCAATATTCCTGCATTAGAAAAATCACCTCCTACTGAATGCGTAAATGTACCGGTATTGAAAGTAGTACTAATGCCTATAGTAACATTACCGGCAATGGTAAAATTCGATAATGCAGTAAATGCAAGTGAAGATGCGGTGCCTCTGTTAGCCGTGAAACTACCATCAACAAACAGAGCAGCAGTTGGCATTGTTTTAAAGACATTACCGGTAGCTGCTGATAATACCAAATTTCCATAAAACATATTGGCAACAGTTTGGTTACCGCCATCATAAACAACAGTGCTGGCAGTATCAAGGCCGATACCTGAAAATCCGATAGGAAAATTACTGCCTGTTTGTCCTCCTGTTAATCCCGACAAAAGCAGGAAAGCATTATTATTTACCAGTAGCGTACCACCATTCGTTGCCCTGTTACATCGGTAAGCATCCATATCGAATGTACCAAGGTTCACTGTCATGTTAGCGGCGACGAAAATGTTGCTTTGAAGAAACAAAATACCGGAAGTTTTATTTACAACCAAATTTCCGAAAGTTGAGTTGGTTCCATTAGAAGCCGAAAAAATTGTTTGGTTTGCAGTTCCATTAAATGTAAAAGTAGCATTTGCTGTATTATTCAGTGAATTGTTATCATTTGAAAAATTCCCTGCTATTGAAATTGTACTTCCAGCTGTATTGGAGAAACCGGGATTTACGTTATTGTCGATGAGAATATTGAAAAACTGTCTGGTTCCTGATGCAAAATTACTTTGGGTTCCGGAACCAGAAAACAGCACAGTTCCATCAGTAGCATTAAATGTACTTCCAGTGCCCATCAACCAATTACGGTCAACCCGAAACAATGCAGCTGCTCCAATCTGATTGAACACTCCGCCTCCGGCAGATAAATCACGAACAGTAATGGTACCTCCCGATTGATTAACAACACCACCTGTGTTTACACGAAAATTTGCGGAAGGAGAATTATTAACATTATTTCCCATGTGCAAAACTCCGCCCGACTGATTGACAATTCCACCTGAACTTACAGTCGAAGTAGAAGTAGCTGTAATATTACCGCCAACCTGATTAATAGTGCCGGCAATGCTCATGCGGGTGAAATTAATTTGTCCACCCGTTATGGTTAGCAAACCTGTAGCACGCAAATTCAACCTTCGCGCATTTACATTCCCTGAATTCACTGTCATCCGGCCACCGGTACCGGTATTGTTAATGGTAATATTTCTGACATTGATGTTGGAAGTTATTACCGGATAATTCGGTCTGCCACCGGGAATAAGTGCATTGTCATTGTTACCTGGAACATTATTTCCTGCCCAATTGGAGCCTACATTCCATGAAGTGCTGGTATTGCCGGTCCATGTGATATCTGCCGCAAACAAAGTTAAACTGAACATGGAGAAAATGAAAAGCAATAGCACAATCTTCCTGAACACACTATTGGTGTGCCAGGTAGTATCATGACTAGATTCTTTATTCAATTTAAAAATCATCTTTGATTGCCTCTCTTAGAATAGTTATTTGGATGCAGAGAAATCGATCAATACTTCAACTTCAGTCATTTTAACCGGATTCACATCAGAATCGGAATTATATGAAATCAATAGCTTACCTTTTTTCAGATCAACTTTATCTGCATCCTTCAGTTTCATTTCAAAATTTCTTTTGGCATTCGGCGTATAAACAGAAACACCATTTGCACGACCAATAGTGGTTTTAATTCCTGCATCGCTTACATGCTCTACTTTCACATCGCCGTACACCGACTTTGTTCCCTTTCTGTTCAACACCATCGATGTTGAATAAATACTATCATGTTTCATGATTTTCACATCGGAAATAGAAACCTCAGCATTGAGTTCGCCCACACGCACAATAATTGGAATGGTAATTCCGAAAATTGGAATAATAGAAACGGAGATGGAGCCTGAATCGACACGTGCTTCAAATTCGCCCAAAGGTTTATCGTCGCGTTCAGCACGGAAATAAATATGAGAGCGGTATTCGCCCGGGGGCAATTGTTCTGTTCTTGAGAGCTGCACTTTCATTAGCTGCGACTCGTTTGGTGCAAGAATTACACTTCTTGGGAAAAATCTTAAATAAGGACTTGCGAAAAGTTGACCGGAATCGGGTTCCGCAATACGTTCGAAGCTTCCGTCTTCTTTCATTCGTATTTCAACAAGAGAAAATACGTATCGGGCAGAATCTTTCCCAATGTTAGCGAGATTCAGTTCCTGAATTTTCTTTGACCCTTCGAAGACAACTCTCCTGGGTGTGATTAATAAATTTCCCTGCGCAACTGCAGCATCGGGGAGCAGCATTGCAAACATTATTACCGGCAATATCAATTTGCCTATGGTTGCTAAGAGGTATTTACTTGATTTTGATCCGGACAAAAGTGTTCGATTCATAGTGTGTTTTAAAGAATAAGAGTTGAATTGATTAATAGCTGGTATGCGCACTAAATGCACATTTTGCCAATAGCTTCAGGAAGCCAATGGCAATAAAAAATCTGCTCTGAATACGATCAGAGTGACGCTAAGAAATCAGGAGTGGCTAGGTGTTGTTGAGAGTCATTTTCGGGCAGTTTAAGAGATGTGAGTACATGTTTTTAAAGGGAAAACTCCCTTTCGGGCAGAAGTAATTTTACGGATTACTTCAGCATGTAAAATAAAAACACATTTAAGCCCCTACGATTCAAACACCCCGTAATTGTTAACAAACCCGTGTTGATAAGGGTATCAGCCTATTAATTAAAGATAGGTCTGTAATTATGACGATTGGAAAATGGCAGCTACAGGAATAAAAACGGCGGTTAAATATTGAGACTTGTACGGAAGAGTTTTACAGCGATTGCCAGCAAAATAAACCCAAACACTTTTCGCACTACCCCAATTCCAACCGGCCCCAGCAAATGCTCGAGAAAACGGAGGTTTTTAAGGCACAGATAAACCAGGATGAGATTTAGTACAACTCCAATAATGATAGTCAGGCTGTCGTATGCAGCACGTAACGATAAAAGGGTGGTCATGGTACCGGCTCCGGCGATAAGAGGAAATGCAATAGGAACAATAGATGCTGTAGCAGGCATTTCGTCTTTGTAAATCTTCACTCCAAGAATCATTTCAAGAGCGAGGAAGAAAAGTACGAAAGAACCGGCGATGGCAAAAGAAGGGAGATCGAGGCCTAGGAATTTGAGAATCGTTTCTCCCAAAAATAGAAACAACATCATAATCAAAAGCGAAACCAGCGTTGCCTTTTCAGGATGAATATCGCCAACCTTCTGACGAATCTGAATAATAGCGGGAATAGAGCCAATGATATCGATTACTGCGAAAAGAATCATGGAAACGGTAATAATATCCTTGATATGCAGATCAAACATGATGGTACATTTTAAAAGTTAAGAAGAACTAACTAATACCCGGATTCTTACAACAGTTTGAAGCTTTCCATGAACTTCGTAGTATAGTTACCTGCTCGGAAGTCGGGGTTTTGCATCAATTGCACGTGAAAAGGGATGGTGGTCTTCACACCTTCAATTACGTACTCACTCAGCGCTCTTTCCATGGTATTGATTGCCTCTTCGCGTGACTGTGCGATAGTAATCAATTTAGATATCATGGAATCGTAATTGGATGGAATAGTATATCCTGCATAAACATGCGAATCGACGCGTACACCATGGCCACCGGGAACGTGAAGGTTGGTAATTTTACCCGGACAAGGTCTGAAATTATTGTATGGATCTTCGGCGTTTATGCGGCATTCAATAGCATGCAGTTTTGGGAAATAATTGGCACCTGAAATTTCAATTCCGGCAGCAATTTTAATCTGTTCTTTAATCAGATCATAATTAATAACCTCTTCCGTAATCGGGTGTTCCACCTGAATACGGGTATTCATTTCCATGAAGTAAAAATTGCGGTGTTTATCGACAAGGAATTCAACGGTACCAACCCCTTCATAACTTACGGCAAGGGCAGCTTTAATGGCTGCATCACCCATACGTTCGCGTAACTCTTCGGTCATGAATGGCGATGGCGTTTCCTCAATCAGTTTTTGATGGCGGCGTTGAATGGAGCAATCCCTTTCAGAAAGGTGACATGCTTTCCCATACTGATCGCCTGCGATCTGAATTTCAATATGACGTGGTTCTTCAATATACTTTTCAAGATACATCCCATCATTACCAAAAGCGGCGCCTGCTTCCTGGCGAGCGGAGTCCCATGCTGCTTCAAACTCTTCAGCATTCCAGACAATTCGCATTCCGCGGCCACCACCACCGGCAGTAGCTTTCAGAATTACAGGATAACCTATTTTCTTTGCAATTTTCTGTCCTTCAGCAACACTGCTCAGCAAACCATCAGATCCCGGAATAGTAGGCACACCGGCCTTCTTCATAGTGTCTTTCGCATTCGATTTATCACCCATCGAATCGATCATTTCGGGTGATGCACCAATAAATTTAATATTGTGCTTGGCGCAGATGCCTGAGAACTTCGCATTTTCAGAAAGGAAACCATAGCCGGGATGAATAGCATCGGCATTTGTGATTTCAGCAGCAGCAATCAGGTTAGCAATATTGAGATAAGAATCCCTGCTTGGAGGAGGTCCGATACAAACGGCTTCATCGGCAAAACGAACATGCAGACTTTCCTTGTCGGCAGTAGAGTAAACCGCAACAGTGCGGATTCCCATTTCCTTACAGGTACGGATTATACGTAATGCTATTTCGCCTCTGTTAGCGATCAGGATTTTCTTAAACATAGCTACACAAATTAATAGTAGAAAGCGTCTTAATGACTAGGAAGGATCAACCAGAAATAAAGGTTGGTCGTACTCAACCGGAGAAGAGTTATCTACCAATACCTTTACAATTTTGCCGGTAATATCGCATTCAATTTCATTGAACAATTTCATTGCTTCGATGATACAAATTACCTTGCCCTGTTTTACCTCATCACCCACATTTACATAGTTGGGTTTATCTGGACTTGGTGAGCGGTAGAATGTACCAATCATTGGTGATTTCACCACATGAAACTTCGATTCGTCATCGGCTTTAGGAGCAACCGGTGCTGCAGGTGCTGCAGGTGCCGGAGCAGCCACAGGAGCAGGAGCGGCAACAGGTGCGGCTTGCAAAACCTGTTGTGGTGCAGCCACAATTGTCTCAAAATTTCTGCTACTGTTTTTGATCGTAATTTTAAAATCCTTTTGTTCGAGACTAACCTCGCTCACACCGGCTTTTGAAACGAACTTTATAAGTTCTTCAATCTCTTTCTTGTTCATCAGAATGATGTATTTGAAACAAATATAAATAAATTAATTGTATGCCCAACGGATATAAACTGATCCCCAGGTAAATCCTCCGCCAAATGCGGCCAGAATGATATTATCGCCTTTATGTAACTGATTTTCCCATTCCCACAAACAAAGAGGAATGGTACCATTGGTAGTATTGCCGTATTTCTCAATGTTCAGCATTACTTTTTCATTGCCCAATCCCATTCTGCGGGCTGTGGCATCAATAATTCTTTTGTTTGCCTGATGTGGCACCAACCATGCTATGTCTTCGGCTTTCAATTGATTACGTTCCATGATCTCAGCCGAAACATCAGCCATATTGGTAACGGCAAATTTGAAAACCGCTTGTCCTTCCTGATAAACAAAGTGTTGTTTTGCATCAACGGTATCGTGCGATGCAGGTAAAACACTTCCACCGGCTTTCTGATGAAGATGCACTCTTCCCGAACCGTCACTTCTGAGTATGGAGTCAACGATTCCGGACCCCGATTGATCAGGCTCCAAAAGTACCGCTCCGGCACCATCACCGAAAATGACACAGGTAGTGCGATCGGTATAATCTATGATAGATGACATCTTATCGACACCAATTACAATCACTTTTTTATACTGACCACTTTCAATATATTTTGATCCGGTAACCAGCGCATAAATAAACCCTGAGCATGCGGCATTGATATCGAATCCAAAAGCATTTTTCATTCCTACCTTATCGCTCACAATATTTGCGGTGGCAGGAAATTGCATGTCGGGAGTTGTGGTAGCACAAATCACCAGTTCGATTTCTTCGGGAGCAATATTTTTCTTTTTCAACAAGCCCTGCACAGCGGCAGCAGCCATATCGGATGAACCCAGACCTTGTCCTTTTAAAATCCGGCGTTCTTTAATTCCGGTTCTGGAGGTAATCCACTCATCGGTGGTATCGACCAGTTTTTCCAGTTCCAGATTGGAAAGAATATAGTCGGGTACATACCCGTTCACGGCTGTAATAGCAGCTCTGGTCTTTTCCATAAACGTTATTTGGGCAATTGTTCACTCACCGGTGTGTCGGCAAGTGCTTTGGAAATTTTTTCAGCAAGTCCTGCTTCTGCGACTTCTTTTGAAAGCAAAATCATATTTTTAATAGCCTTGGCATTAGAAATACCATGGGCAATTATAACGGTGGAATTAACTCCCAATACCGGAGTTCCTCCATAATTTTCAAAATCGAAGCGATCGAAATATTCATCATGAATACCACGTTTGCGGATCAATGAATAGAATGATTCGGCAAGTTTCAGCATCACATTTCCGGTGAAGCCATCGCAGACAATTACATCGGCTCTGTTATTAAACATATCGCGACCTTCGAGGTTCCCGATGAAGTTAATATTCGGAGTAGTCTTTATTAACTGATGTGATTCTTTGGTAAGGATATTTCCTTTTTCATCTTCTTCACCAATGCTCATCAATCCGATTTTCGGATTGTTAATATGATACACATTTTCGGCGAAAATGGAACCAAGAATAGCAAACTGCTGCATCACTTCCGGTTTACAGTCGGCATTAATACCAACATCCAGAATGATTCCAACACCACCATCTTCTTTAGGAATAATAGATGAAATTGCAGGACGTAAAATTCCCTGCACCGGCTTAACGGCAAACATAGAGCCCACCATCATAGCACCGGTATTTCCGGCACTGGCAAACGCGTCAATTTTCTTCTCCTTCAGGAGATGAAAACCAACGGCAATGCTGGAATCCGTCTTTTGCTGAAATGCTTTTGTGGGATGGTCGGCCATCCCAATCACCTGGCTGGTATTGACAAATACAAATCCACTTTCATCGGCATGATGCTGACGAAATATTTCGCGGATTTCGGATTCGTTACCAATAAGAACCAGCGTGTACCGGGGATCAAGTTCTTTCCTCGCCTGGATCGCCCCTAGGGTTGTTTCCAGTGGAGCAAAGTCCCCACCCATCATATCAATGCCAATTCTCATCAACGGCTGTGTGTTTGAAATTAATGATTAAGCGGAGCAGTGCATTAAGCAGCTGGTTGCTCCATCACCACTTTACCTTTATAATACATTTTACCATCATGCCAGTAAGCACGGTGATAAAGATGTGCTTCACCGGTAGTGGAGCAGATAGCTACTGTAGGAGCTGTAGCTTTGTAATGGGTTCTCCTTTTAGCACTCCTCGATTTGGAGTGTTTGTGTTTAGGATTTGGCATTTTAGTACTCTTTAATTATGTTAATTCAAATAGTTAATTTTCATTGAAGCCCAGTTTTTTCAGTGCCTCCCACCGTGGATCTACAGGTCCTTCCGGTGATTCTTCTTTAACCTCATTCAGCTTCGCAATAAATTCCGGATCACAGGTCGGATTTCCCGATTCATCATCAGGATGAACTACCCGCATGGGAACCTGCAAACTCAGATAATCATAGATGTGTTGGGCTATATCCACGTGACTATCACTGTGACTGATCACAATGATGTCATCTGTTTCACCAACACCAGGCTCACCAAATTTTACCAACATTATTTCTGTGGTATCTATTGGCATATCGAAGTCTTCCAGACAACGGTCGCAGTTCATATTCAAACTGCCAACCATTCTGAAAGTCAATGTTAATACTGTCTCCGATTTGTTAAAATCAAGATCAATATGAACCCGCGCTTTCTTGATTACGGAATTCTCAAATGATTCAAAGAACTTATCATCAATATCAAACTCATACTGATGGCTTCCTTTTGCTAAACCTGCAAATGGAATCGAATATTTGTTCAGACGATCCACTACCTTATCGTTATTTAAGCTTTAGGAAAG
This sequence comes from Bacteroidota bacterium, assembly GCA_963169675.1. GTDB lineage: Bacteria > Bacteroidota > Bacteroidia > AKYH767-A > OLB10 > JADKJB01. Next base: position 6,071 of record CAUJFJ010000147.1, on the reverse strand, counting down.
TGGGCAAAGGTACGAAAAATCAATGAATCCAAAAAACCTCACGCATCGCTATCCCTTCAAAATTTCACATGTTATTGATAATCAAGCTTGAAAATCGGAAGCTGTATCTTAATTTTTTGTTATAGATTCATTATCAATGGCTTACCATTAGCTTTTGATGGTGAATGCCATAATTGGTTTCATAATTTATGAGGTATGCGCCGCTGCTGAACTGAGACGCATCTATAAAATAGTGACTCTCAATAGCTCGCATTTCGCCATCAAAAACCGTCGTAATATGTTGACCTGAAGTATTTTGTATAGAAATTCGGATTTTTTCTCCGACTTTTCCGGTCACCGGCAGACAAGTAATTGCGCTTGCAGGATTTGGGAAAGGGGCCTTTGGCAGGATGACCACATTTTCTTCTTCAATACCAACAGTACCCAAAACCTTAAATTTCCAGTATCCATCCGGCGCTGGCATTGGCCGAACTTGTTGCTTACCGGAAACTGCCACTCCTTCTACATAATAATAAATGGTAGTCCCAACGGCCTGAGGAGGAATAGCTCCTATCTGATAATCAGGATTACTTGATTGCATCATGGAAACCTGTATATATGGCTGTGTGGTGTCGGTTCTGTAATACAGGGTTGCAGTTGCAATCCCGGATCTGTGCTTCATATAAGCAGGAACGATGTATGGGTTTACATCATCATAAGTATCAGGTAATGGTTGGTGACTGATCAATAATGGATCAGATGTTCCAATCTCTTTTGTGATACAATGTAATGCACCCAAAGCACCGATGCTGGCAAGTGAATTTATCCCAACCACAGTATATCCCGGTAAGGCATCTCTGTAAATGTTCAATGCTGTAGTGTCTTCGGGAATGCCATAGGTAGGGACAATGATTGTTTTATTAATGAAAGAAGAATTGGTATAGGTGAAGTAATCACCATTGGTATTGGGATATTGTCCATTATCAGGTGGCATAGGAATGCGAATTACTTTATAAGGAGCACCATAAACAGAATAGAAATTATTAATTACATAGAGTAAATTAGCTTCTATTTGAGGCCCATCAGCAACCCCTGCAGGATACTCGCCCATGAGTATAGTTTCCTCATCAAGCAATTTCATGTGCATATCAATATGGTGGATTACATCATAAGGGAGTTTATCCATTTTAATGTAGCGCTCAATGCCCATAAAACGATTCATGATAGTATCAATTTGTGCTTCCGTTTTTGTGGGATTTTCATCCAGAATCAATTTCGATGAAAATCCGGTCCCAAAACCATCCGTCATAAAATTACCTCCGGTATGAATGAGATTCCAGGGATTTACCGACGTTTCATAAAAAGGGGTGTTCAATTGTGTTGCCAATGCGGCCGGAATGGCATCATCGAGTGGACGGGGGCGGTTGTAAATCCAGTCGACTGTAATTAGCGTATCGACCACGTTGGTGTAGGCACTCCACAGTCCGTAATCGCGGCTCCACACGCTGTTGTAGGGCACTTGCAGACATGTAACATTAACTGTATCAATATTATAAGATGCAAGATAATTAATCACCGTAGTGGCATTCGAGCAAATTATATAAACTCTGGTTTCCTCTTTGGCATACCGTACTATCTCTTTGAGCATGCTTTGGTAGGATGTCCATGTTATGGTAAATCCTTGCAACTCCTCCCATTCAGCAATGGTACGCACCGGTGATGCAGGCGGCGTGGTAATGGCATTTGGGGATGCCGTTCTACTGCCAAAATAAGCGGGTGCTGCTAGTTTTTCTGATGGGGTAAGAATATGTGGAAGCTGTTGAGCCTGTGTTTCAGCCAAACCAAGAATCAGGAACAGGTACAGAAAGAAATGTCTAAACTTCATGGATTTCAGATTAATGCGACTAAGATAATAATCCTATCGGCATAAACCTGTTACTCAACTAAAAAACACTATAAAATCCATGAATATGTAGGTTCTTGTACCTGCAATTAACAGGTTTGGGATTACTACTAAAATAGACCCTTGCACCCCTGAATCAGGTATGTTTACGGAATTAATTCAGATGTAACACAAATATTTTTAATTTTGAAGTCTCGGCAGAGAACCTGAACTTAACGGTTGCACAAATTTTGACCAGATATTCACAATACATAAAGCGGATCAATATCTTCAGTGATTTTATCATACTGAACCTCTGCTACATTGCCATGTATTACTATAAGCTGGAAGCCTATCATCCGCCGTTCACCTTCATGCTTTTCTATATCAATTTTGCATGGTTGTTTGCTACCTCCATTATTAAACCATACGACATTAGTCGCACCTCCACATTTTACATTGTACTCCGCTCCTTTTTGATGCTGATGGCCATGCACGTTTTGCTGGTATGTGCCTACTATGTATTTGAACAATCGCAAAGATATTCGAGAGAATTTCTGGCACTTTTCTATTTATCTGTTTTTGTGTGCATGTTTGTATATCGGATGATATTCCACTATGCAATAAAGCTTGCGCGGAAACGTGGGATGAACTACCGCAACATTGTCATCATCACACAAAAAGACAATCCGGTACAGGTTCAGGATATTCTGGATTCACGACCCGAATATGGCTACAGAATCAGAAAAATAATAGATGGAAGCGCTAATTTGGATGAGCTAAAACAATATTGTTTATCCAATAATATTCATGAAATTTTCTATTCAATTTCTCTGGTTAAGCATGATACACTTGCCGACCTGATGGTGTTTGCCGAAGAAAATCTGGTAAGGGTAAGGTTAATAGCCGACTTCAAATGGGTCACTGTCCGCGATCTGGAACTTGAAAAAATTGGTACAGTGCCCATATTAAAAGTACATACTACGCCACTTGACAACTGGGATGCTCAACTAATTAAAAGGATTTTCGATATTGTGTTTTCATCTTTGGTTATTGCATTTTTACTAAGCTGGCTCTTACCAATAATTGCTATTATTATAAAGCTCGATTCAAAAGGTCCTGCCTTTTTTAAACAACGCAGAACAGGTCGCGATAATCAATGGTTCTGGTGTTTCAAATTAAGAACCATGCACCTGAATGATGAAAGCGATACACTTCAGGCAACAGCAAACGACAAACGAATTACAAGGGTTGGAAAGTTCCTTAGGAAATCGAGTCTGGACGAATTACCACAATTTTTCAATGTGCTTATTGGTGACATGTCTGTTGTAGGTCCCCGCCCTCATATGCTTAAGCATACGGAAGATTTTTCAGCAGAACTTGACAATTTCATGGCCCGTCACAAAATTAAACCGGGCATAACAGGATTGGCACAATCGAAAGGATACAGAGGAGAAACCAGTGCCTTTGAAATGAAGAAAAACAGAGTGAAACTTGATCTCTTTTATATTAATAACTGGACTTTTATATTTGATCTGAAAATAATTTTCAATACCATTATCAGCATCATCAAACAAGACAGTGAGCCAGGAAAATTACTGGATTAATAATCCGGCATTATTGAAAATTAAATTCCTGTGCTAGTATTTTCAACTACCATTTTTCCATCAGGTAATTTTTCCTCAACTAAATCATTCGGAATACTGACACTGAAAGTAGCTCCTTCTCCGGGAAGCGACATAACCGTAACGCTACCATTCCAGGTCTCAGCAATTTTTCTTGACACCGGTAATCCAACACCCATTGTTTCCAGCGTATCTCTGGGTTGTAAGGTTTGAAAAATAATAAATATTTTATCATGGAAAGCAGGATCAATACCTGGGCCGTTATCAGTCACATCCACAAAATATCCGGATTCCGTATAGCGACCATTAATAACAACTTTCTTTATTTGTTTATCATTAAATACCACGGCATTCTTTATCAAGGCCGCAACCACTTTAGCAAAATGTTGCTCATCGATGAATATTTTTGGAAATATTCCGGTAACAGTAAATACCACATCATGCGACTTCCAGGCAAGTGCTTGTTTGTGAATAATTGCTTCAGGATTAGTACTGACAGGTTGACTAACAGCATCTGCTATATTGGAATATTCCAATAAGGCATCGAGCAACTGATCCATTCTGTTTACTCTGCTTTTAATGAGATTAAAATATTGTTGCGTTTGGTCTCCTTTGAATTGTTGTTCTTCATCTTCAATAAATCCGGTCAGACTTCCAATTGCGCGCAGGGGTGCTTTCAAATCATGGGCCGCTACAGATGCAAACTTGCGAAGTTCAGCATTAGTTCTCTCCAGATTGTGCGCATAAGTATTCAGTAGTTCATTTTTTTCTTCCAGAATTCTATTCTTCTCTTCCAAAAGTATACGCTTCTTATCAAGATCCTGAATTACTTCATTTTTGTTGCTTTGTAAATAATTTCCCTGAACTGCAATCAGGAAAAATGACATGATCGCATTGATTAGAAAATCTTCATTGATTAAAGTTAAATCATTCTTAAAGAAACTAAAACTGGTCCAGTCGGTGAATGTTGATACAATGAAGAGATAGGCAACATGAGTAATTACAACAATGGTAAATGCTTTTCCCGACTTTCTTCCAAGCAACATGTACGCATACAAAATAATTACGCCGAAATATAATGTTCCGGCCGTACGGATTCCGCCACATGAATAAGAAACCAGATGTAACAAAGCAACGGCAGAGCCAAGCATAATTAAATAAGCCTTTCTCAAACCTGCCTGAGTCTTAATGCTGTAGAAATTAACCAGCATTATCGCACACAAGGCCAGAATCATCCATGGCAGATATCCGGCGTTATCAATAGTAAGCAGCATTTTTGCAGAAACACCAATACAAACGAAGGCTCCTGTAAAAGAAAAAATACGAAAAAGTACAAACTGCTGTCTGGAAACCGGTTGATCTTCCGGAATCAGATTATACAATTTCTTCCTGGTAAGAAGTGCAAAGAAGTTCTTCATAGAATTATGAAGATTTCAACATCGGATAGCTAAAACAAAAAGAAATCTGTGCAGATTCATTACTTTCAATCCAGATTTTCTGACCAAAATCTTCAACAATCTTTTTAACTACAGCCAGTCCCACTCCGGTAGTTTCTTTTTCATCTTTTGATTTCAAAGTTGCAAACAGCTCAAAAACCTTATCATAATATTGCGGTTTTATACCGGGACCATTATCGGTAACCTTAAAAATAATTGAGCCCTCTTGCTTGCTGGCAGAAACAGAAATCACTCCATTTTCAGGGTCGTGATGATGAATAACAGCATTATTTATTAAGTTATGAAATATCTTATAGAATTTTATCTGACTTGCTTGAATCACAGGAAGATCATTCGCCTGAAGTGAAAATCCTTTGGGAGGAGCAATAGCTTCGAAAATACCATGAACCATCTGTGTTATATCCAAAGGTGCATCTTCATCTGCAATTCTTCCAACCCGGGAAAATTCCAGTACACCATCTAATAAACTCGACATTCTGTTGACCCTGCTTCGCATCAGAGAAATATTCTCGGAGGTATTTGCATCAGCTTGTCCGCCTAAATCATCAGCAATCCAGTTACACAAATTATCGATGGCTCGAATAGGAGCTTTTAAATCGTGGGAAACAATATATACAAATTGCTCCAACTGAGCTTTTATTTGATCATAAGATGCTTTCATCAATCCCAGATCATTTTGAAGTTTGTACATTCTTTCGTAGGCTGCTACTTTGTATTTGGTTTCATCCAAATTGAGTGGCTTACCCAAACAATCAATAGTACCTTCTTCAAACTCTTCGAGCGATGGGCGCTCACTTTTACTGACTGCAGAAACAAATATAATTGGAATATGCCGTGTCTTTTTGTTTGAACGCAATAAACGGGCGACCTCAACTCCATCAATATCCGGCATCTGAATATCGAGCAACACCAGAGCAATTTCTTCTTTGATTGCTATTCTTAAAGCTTCATTTCCTCCGGAAGCTTTGATAATATGTCTGTCATCGCGCTCCAGAATACTCTCAAGCGTCAATAAATTCTCAGGTCTGTCGTCGACAAGCAACAAATTTAGTACCTGCTTTTTTACAGCATTTTTTACCGGTGATGATTGCAGTTCCATTTGGCAGAGGAAGGATTAAAGGATTAAGA
>CAUJFJ010000146.1 GCA_963169675.1 Bacteroidota bacterium | reverse complement strand
AAATAAATCCTTCCAAGACCATCGTACCAAAAAACTGACTTGCCGGCATCAGGAGTGTACTGTTCAACAACCTTATTCAAGGTATTATATTGATAACTTGAAACGTAATCATGATCAGGATAGGGATCTGCTATTTGGGATGGATCATTTATTAAAGTTTGTACAGTAACATTGTCAAAAGGTTTTACCCCCTTTGGTGGTACCGTTTTCAAAAGATTTCCAGCACGATCATAGTAATAAAGTGTATAATGATATTCAGATGGAGTATAAGTCATATTGAACAATTCCTGCAGCGAATTGATACATGGCGAAATATAACCTGCATAAAAATCTGCTTCTAATCCTTGAATATAGTTTTCCCAGGCATTTATTGCATTCCCCTCGGCAAAAGAAAGAAGTTGTTCATAACAATCATCCGTATCGTTCTTAACCTCTGGTAATAAATCCTTGTAACAAAGCTTACCATTGAAACTCGTATAACACTCTGCCATCCAACTTTCATAAGATGCGGCAGGGAAGTTCCATGAAGTATACGTATTCGCAAAGGTTGCGAAATCTTCATTACTTTGAAGATTATTGAACCATGCATTCATAATTGGTAGTAATGTGCTACAGTTAGGACTTGTAAACTGTAAGTTACAGAAATTAATCGCGTTCACAGCATAGTTAATACTAAAACTGGGAAATACTAACAAATGAACCTTTTCAAGAAAGGCATTATATTCATTTATTATTGGTGGATTAGCACTTTGAACATCATTCTTCAACTGGGCTAAATAATTACAAGTATTGCCAGGTGCTATTGTAAGATCTTTGAATGTTGAACAATTTTGAAGCAGGTTACTCCAATTACCAACATTCCAATAATTCGTTAGTATGAAATTCTTCATATCTGATTCCCAATTCAACCCTGTGTTTACACCTGATGTATTCCAGTAGGCATCCACAGCAGCTTTCAAGAGATCACATGAAGTTGGAGGATTATTGAATGGAATCAAATTAACTGGATTATTAGGATCATAGCCAACCGGGCTACAATCACTAAAATACAATAACCAACCTTGTATTGACTTTCCCAAACCCGTAATCATATTCAGATACAATGCAAGTGGATACTTTGAATTTATATTTGGATCAGATTCCCATTCAGCATATGCAAGTTTAACTCTGTCGCAATCAGACATTGTACTATTTTCATTGCATTTTGAAATAAAATCATAGTAATCCTCCATCGTATAGAAAAATCCAAATTGTTTATTGAGATAGTTACTTAATACGAGAGCGTAAACTGGCTGTCCTATAAACCCAGAATTAGACGGATCGGTGTTAAATGCATCAATTGCATTTTGTACCTCAGTGCAACTAAAGCATCGTGGACATGCCAAAGCCTGAGGCAACATAAAAGGCTCTGATAAACCTGAGCAGTCTACGCCTTCACACATACCCAAAAGTGTATGTAAATCATCCGGTTTAATTTCAATACCTTTTATTCTACTCAAATAGTTTGAAAAATTCAATTTGAGCGAAGGATCATAAGTAGCGCCAGTAAACTGCTCAAATTGTGTCACCAACAATTGTAATTCATCACAAACACATTCTGGAACCACATCATAGACCATACCATGAATTGGTGGTTCCTGATTATAAGCGGGCGGCATTGTGAATAAAAGAGACGAACAGGAAGCAGGTGGTAAATGAGCATCCAAAACAGCCTGAAAATCCTGATATTGACCTGGCGCACCAGAAGGTAGATTGGAAGAACCGTATGGATGATTAAGATCATAACCGGCCACACATATTTCTAAGAAGCCTTCTATTATATCATCAATTTGAGTGGGAGTTGGGTTACTACAATTTTCGAGGATATCAGTCCAGCTTGGAATATATCCTTCACAGACTGATGTTGCTGTACTAGCGTAAATTGTACTTGCCTGTGGTGGTGAAGTAGGTGGTAATATAGGGCACGGTGGTAAAATTGTAAACCGAGGAATTTTACTTTGATAATCTTGATGAGAAAGATTAGCGTTACACCCAAAGCCATTTTTAAATAAATCTGGGTCTAAACGTCCTATTGCCTTAATGCGATCCCAGACTGAATATTGTGGACCACCATTATTACAAGTAGTTTCACTAATTATTCTATATTGTACAGTTTTCAACTCAATATACCGATTCCGGATAAACTGCCAAATAAAATTACGATCCTTTTCACAATAAGTGCTACAAGGTTGATTATAATTGATTGGACTAAGCAGACATGGATCTAAGTCGTAACCGGGTGGGCAGTTGTTAGTATTGCAATAATCCTTATTATTGATATACATTACAGCTAATTGAACGGAAGTAATTTGCCCTGAATTTGAACAACCAGAAGGAAAAGTACCTTCATTCATTAACCCAGTTAGACAAGAAATTCGAGTTGGATCAAATAAGAAAAAGGGATCCTGTTTGGGGCTTGAAGTTCCGTCATCGCAAATAAAATTACCATCCAAATCAATAATTTGTTCAGCTACTGCATCATCAAAACTCTTTATTGAACGCAAATACTGATCAAACTGATAGGATAAAACATTATCAATACAGAATTCATATTCGCAATACTCAGGGTGCAATGTAACCAATGTTTTTAGCCACTCCTCATCAAAATTATTGTAAAACTCTGTTGGATTTAAATCCTGTGGTGCATAATTCACTCCATCAATTTCAACCAATGCTGGATTACCATCTTTATCGGTATAAATCAGATTAGGGTTTTTATACATTGGAATTCCACCAATCGGCAAATATATTATTGATGTTTTATCAATAGTTGTAATTTCACCATTCTGTCCCTCCGTAAAATTAAAATACTGACCTCCCGGCGCAAAGTCGTTTAACATTGTTTCATATATTGCTGCGCAAGAAGTAGTTGTGTCTGGTTGACATAATTGTGCACAATTAGATTTAAGTTGTTCGTAGGCTTCTACATAACTGGCTTCTAATTCAGACCAATTGCCACCTGAAGAAGTAACTTCACTTTCTGCATTAGCTAAAAAATCCTCTTGTGAGCCTAATTTTGGATATTCCGCGCAATCTGACCCCCGCATTTCGCGGCAAATTGACCC
>CAUJFJ010000145.1 GCA_963169675.1 Bacteroidota bacterium | reverse complement strand
ATGATTGCCCTTAGCAGAATTATGCTTCCGAACATTGAAAATATTCAGGCTTCGTGGCTCACGGTAGGAAAACCGGTTGCCCAGGTGTGCCTCCATGCCGGTGCCAACGATTTTGGCTCGATTATGATTGAAGAAAATGTGGTTTCCGCTGCCGGAGCACCTCATCGGTTCACCAGTCAGGGAATTCAGGATGCCATCCGTGAAGCCGGATTTGAACCCCGTTTGAGAACGCAACAATATGAATATCGGGAGCTTCCCGCTTCTGTGGAACAGCAATTGATAGAATATTAAGGAATATACTATTTCCCGTTTAGAAGAGTTATCTTTACAGTAATCAATCACCTATGATGAGAAGTTTTTACATTCTGCTGGCTTTTTGCCTCATTTCTCTGGTTCCCGCCTATGCCACGCATAATCGCGCAGGTGAAATTACCTATGAGCAATTAACGCAGTTCTATTATAAGGCTACTATAACCACTTACACTAAAACTTCTTCACCCGCCGATCGTCCCGAACTCGATATTTTCTGGGGCGATGGAACATCTTCCACATTACCCCGTGCTTCTTTCCAGGATAATTTCGGTGGTGCCGGAAGTGATATTCGTAAAAATACTTACATCGGTTTTCATACCTATCCAGGCCCTTCTGTTTACACGATGTATTTCGAAGATCCCAATCGGAATGGTGGTGTGGTAAATATTCCGAACTCGATTAACGTACCATTTTATGTGGAGTCGCAGTTGATTATTTCCGCCGCACTCGGTTTTAATAATTCCCCCGTACTACTTCAGCCACCAATCGATGATGGCACCATAGGCGTTCCTTTTATTCATAATGCCAATGCTTATGATCCCGATGGTGATAGTTTATCGTATCACCTCATTTTTTGTAAAGGTGCTGAAGGTCTTCCAATTCCAGGTTATTCTTACCCTGCAGCAAGCAACAGTTTTGATCTCGATGCAATCACCGGTGATCTGGTTTGGGATTCTCCTGTAGGTTGTGGTGAATTTAATGTAGCGTTTCTGATTCGCGAATGGCGACGTGGGGTGAATATCGGTTATGTGGAGCGCGATATGCAAATTAATATTCTTTGTAATAATCCAAACAGCAATGTGCCTCCGGTATTCTCCGGTGTTGCCGATACCTGCGTGCTTGCCGGCACTTTCATTTCAATGCCGGTAACAGCAACCGATCCCGATCCTACCAATGTAGTTACTCTAACTGCAACGGGACCGGTATTCGATCTTACTATTTCACCTGCGCAGTTCAATCAGCCTTTCTCTGGAACAGGAACAGTGACAGGAACGTTCGAGTGGCAAACTGAATGTGCGCATGTGCGTCGCCAACCTTATCAGGTGGTGTTTAAAGCAGAAGATAATGACCCGTTTGTAAATCTGGTAAACCTGAAAACTTATCGTGTTACAGTCGTAGCACCTGCTCCTGAAAATCTAACGGCCGCGCCTACAGGAAATGCGATTCAGCTCAATTGGGATCAAAGTCTTTGTCAGGAAGCAGTGGGTTACCGCATTTATCGCCGTCAGGGATTTTATGGATTTATTCCGGGACCATGTGAAACAGGAGTGCCCGCTTATACCGGATATTCACTGGTGGCATCTACAACCGGATTAACAGCAACTTCTTACCTCGATAATAATGGTGGTCCGGGTTTAGCACCAGGAACGGATTACTGCTATATGGTAATTGCCTATTTCGATGATGGTGCCGAAAGTTATGCTTCCGCAGAAGTTTGTCAAACCCTGAAAAAAGATCTTCCTGTAATTACCAATGTGAGTGTTGTTGCTACCAGTCCTGTTACCGGAAGTATCAATGTTATATGGAGTCGTCCTTCTGATCTCGATAGTATTGTTCAGTATCCACCACCCCATCAATATCGTATTTTAAGAGCTTCCGGTATTAATGGAACTTCATTTTCTGTTGTTGGCACTACTTTTAATTTGAACGACACTTCCTTTATTGATAACGGTATCAATACAGAATCTGTTTCTTACACTTATAAAATAGAATTGTTTTCAACGGTGAGCGGAGTGTTGCAATCGGTTGGAACTTCACTTCCTGCCAGCTCTACTTTCCTTTCCATTGCACCAACCGATAACAAACTGAATTTATCATGGCAACTCAGTGTGCCTTGGATCAACAGTTATTATGAGATATATCGTTTCAATGGTGTTTCTTTCGATTCTATTGGTGTTAGTTCTACCACTTCTTATACCGATACGGGACTTGAGAACGGAACGAATTACTGTTATTACATTCGGGGAGTGGGTTCGTATGCAGCACCCGGTTTTGCTGATCCATTGATTAATCTTTCTCAAATCGCATGTGCCACACCGTTAGATGATATTCCGCCATGTGCAATTTCAATCGATACCAGTGCATATAGTTGTATTGAAAATACCATCACACTTAGTTGGCCAATTCCGGATGTTACGTGTGCCGATGATGTGAAGTCATATAACATCTATTTTGCACCTGCTTCTGATGCATCGTTCACCTTAATAGCAACGATTGAAGATCCTGCTATTGGTTCATACGATTACACCGATACCGAATCTATCGCAGGTTGTTATTATGTTACTGCAGTCGACAGCACCGGTAATGAAGGTGCTCCGGGTGGTCAGGTATGTGTCGATTTTTGTCCTGCTTATGAATTGCCGAATGTATTTACTCCCGATGGCAACGGTTTAAATGATTTGTTCCATCCTTTCCCTTACCGGGATGTGGAATCCGTAACGATTCAAATTTTTAGTCGCTGGGGATTGCAGGTTTTCTCTTCCGAAGATCCCGATATTGAATGGAATGGTAAGACCGACAATACAGGCGAAGATCTTCCTGATGGCGTTTACTATTACATTTGTAAAGTGAATGAAAAATCGATTGCAGGAATAAAATCCCGCACGCTCAAAGGAGTAATTCAGTTGATCAGAAATACCGGAAGTCTCCAGAAATAAATTTATAATTTAAGGTTTTAATATTAGCAGACTGACTTTATGTTCACCGGTATAATTGAAGGAATGGGTAAGGTGATTGCACTCGACCCGGAACAGGATAATTTACACATCACCATCAGTTGTGATTTTACTTCCGAATTAAAAATCGATCAAAGCGTTGCGCACAACGGTGTGTGCTTAACGGTTGTTGGTATAGAAGGAAATACTTTTCGGGTGACGGCAATTGCGGAAACATTGCGAAAAACGAATCTGGGTTTGTTGCAGGCAGGAGACCTGGTAAATTTGGAACGCAGCATGCAAATGAATGGTCGCGTTGATGGTCATTTGGTGCAGGGTCATGTTGATGAAACTGCAGTCTGCACCGCAATTGAAAATCAGAATGGAAGCTGGTTGTTCCGTTTTCAGTATGATCCCTCCGAAACAGCCATTACCGTAGCTAAAGGATCTATTTGTGTGAATGGAGTGAGCTTAACAGTGGTTGATTCGCATGAGGATGCATTTTCCGTAGCTATCATTCCTTACACTTTTGAACACACGAATTTCAACCGGTTTAAGGTTGGATCCGTAGTAAATTTAGAATTTGATATTATCGGGAAATATGTTGCCCGCTACATGTCACTTCAAAAAGGCTGATTAACTCCAGCCCGGCATATCCGAAATTTTTCCGGTAAGCTGCAGCCACATCACCAGCATAATTAATGCCGCAACACCAATTGCAAGCCAAAGCGACATATTCTTATATCGTGTAGCATTGCCTTGTAATTTCTTGTAACGGTAAATATTAAAAACTGCTTTTTCAGCTCTGTAAAATGCACTCTCGCCTTTAACGATATAATCGAATGCACCATATTTCATGGTATCAACGGCAACCTGAATTTTGTCCTGACCCGATAACATTACCACATCCGATTCCGGAGAAGCTTTTTTGATTTCCTGCAACACCTGCAAGCCATCCATAGCATCTTTGTTTACCGAATCCAGATAAAAATCGAGGAATACGATTCCCGGGAACTGATCAAGATGTTTCAAACACTCTTCACCTGAAGAAAAGGAGGTAACATCATAGTTGGTCATTTTGACAAGGTGATCGCGAAGCATCTCAGCCAAAACCGGATCATCATCAACTATGAATATTTTTTTGCTTAACTCTGCCATGGTAAGGAGGGGTTTGTTGTAAGTTGCAATATTAGTTTAATAGTTTGATTTTTCAAAGTTTGGTCAGTTCGTCCTTCAGTTCATCACAAGCCTGTAGTGTAATCGATTCCAGATCAGGGATCAACGCCCCTAATTGGTCCAGATTTGTCTGATCACCGGCATTTCGCTCAATGGTGGTTGCCAGCTCTTCAGCTTTTGCTACTCCCATGTATTTGAGTTGCGATTTTAAGGTGTGTGCAGCCGTTTTCAACGACTTCCAATCCTGATTTGAATGATATAACTTAATATCTTCCAAGCACTTAGGCGTAGAGTTAAGGAACATCGTTACGTATTTGGTAATCTTGGCGGTATCACTGCCGGTAAAAGATTTTAAAAAGGTGAGGTCTGCGAACGATGCCATAAAAGATATGTATTTAGTTGATTATTAATATTTTAATTTCAGGAAATGGGGAGTTCAATTACAAATTCCGTAAACACTCCCAGTTCGCTGGTAACGGTAAGATTGCCATCGTGACCCTTAACAATGATATCGTAGCTGAGTGAAAGTCCTAAACCTGTTCCCTCACCAGCCGGTTTGGTGGTGAAGAAGGGATCAAATATTTGTTTGACTATTTCCGGAGGAATGCCGGTTCCATTGTCTCTGATTTTCACTATTGCCCGGTTATTTTCACGACGCGTACTCACTCCCACGGTGGCCTTGAAGGAACTTCCCTCTTTGTGGGCTCGCTGGCCAACAGCATAGAAGGCATTGTTAAAGAGGTTGATCAGTACTCTGCTGATATCCTGCGTTACTATCATTACCTGAGGCAGCTGCTGATCGAAGTTGCGGATAATTTCTGCGGTGAAAGAATTATCACGGGAACGGTTTCCATGATAAGAAAGGTCAACCAGCTCATCAATCATTTTGTTCAAATCGGCAGGTTGCTTTTCTTCCTGTCCGTTGCGTGAATGAATAAGCATTCCCTTAACAATCTTATCGGCGCGCTTTCCATGGGTGTTAATTTTCTCCAGATTGGTTTTTAAATCTGCAAGAATTTCTTTTTGATCAGCGCCAGGATCTTTGAGCTCATCGATGAGTTCAATCGATAATTCTGAAAAATTATTTACGAAGTTTAAAGGATTCTGAATTTCATGTGCAATGCCGGCAGTAAGTTGTCCCAGCGATGCCATTTTTTGTGCATGCACCAGTTGTTCCTGTGTGGCTACCAGTTTGTGATGAGTCTCTGATAATTCTTTGTAAGCTGTGTTTAATTGTCCGTGTGATTTTTTTTGCGCACGATAACGGGCATACAATAAAATGGCAATTACCAGAACTGAAATAATTCCAATGATAAGTGTCTTCCGGAAATTTTCCTGTCTGCTTACTTCCAGTTCTTTTTGTGAAAGTGCTAAATCCTGCAATGCTTTTTCTTTTGTCAGTTGGCGAATACGTTCTTCACGTTCCATATTCGACTGGTCCGAAATTCTTTTTGCGGTATTCAGTTCTTCAATTATTTTTTCTTTTTCCAGACGATCAATTTCTGCTTCTACCAGATCACGATTCTTCACAAGTTCCTGAGTGCTGAGCTGTTGGTAGCTGATGGTTTTTTCTTTACGCATCATCTCATCAATCGACTCTTTCTCCATCAAATCGCGTCGCATCATCTGACTGCTTAGTGTGCGTGAGCGCTCTACCTGATCAATGCTATCGCGTAATTGTAAATAGGCAATATTCCAGTCGTTGGAAGCAGCATGATTTCCATTAACGGAATTTATGGTTACCTGTTTCAGAATAGTTTCCTTCAGCAGTTTCGCAACCGAAAGCTGATTGGAGTAGGAGAGACTCTTACGATAATTTTTAATCGCTTCATCATAATTCCCTTCTTTGTGAGCAAGTATACCAAGATCCCGGTAGACCAATGCTGTACCGTTTTTATCTTTCACCTTTTCAAAATAGGTGAGGGAAGCCCGTAAATATTTCTCAGCTAATTTCGTATCCTGTTTGCGCAAAGCGAGTTCCGCAAGTTGTATTCCAATCCGTGCCTGTGCTTTTTTATCACCGGCATCTGAAAAACCATTGTAAGCTTTCAAATAATGGGAGTTGGCATTTTCAAAATCTTTCTGAACCAGAAAAGTTTGTGCTATCAATGCCTGTGCCGCCGGAATGGGTCTGGTAAGACGGTTACTTTCCAGCTGATTGAGAGCTTCCTCAAAATATTGCATGGCCTCAATGTATTCAAGCTTGCGGTAATGCACGAATCCAAGTTGTAGTTTGATGATAGCGGCACCCAATGGATCTTCCATTTCATTACGGGCACCAAGGGCTGTCTTGAAATAGGAAATGGACTTATCGATATTATCGTTTTCCAGCTCAATCCAGGCCATATTGATGGCTGTTAGGGAAGCAACCCGGTAGTTGTTATTCTTTAAAGCTGCCTGTAATCGCTTTTCATTGATGGTTTTATTGTGTGCCAGTGGCCCGCCCCGGCGTACCTGTGGCAAATAAAACATCCCTTCCTGATCAGAGGCATTTTCATACAAACTGAAAAGATCTACCTTCAAGGAATCAACTTCCTGAGCCACAATGCATGGCGAAATAAGTGCAAACAAGAAAATAGTTAATAGAATCTTTCTGAACATAGGCCCTCTAGACACAGCGATGGTACGGCAAATATAGAAAAGAGATGTTTACATTTTACGTTATTTTACCATACGGCCATCATCCATAACGATATTCCGGTCGGTGGTACGGGCAAAATCCTCATCATGGGTAACAATTAAGAGCGACTGCTTTTTTTCGGCTACCAGCTCCTTGAAAATCTCGAATACTATCTTGCTGTTTTTACTGTCGAGGTTTCCGGTAGGCTCATCACCCATGATTAGTACCGGGTCATTGATCAATGCACGTGCAATTGCTACCCGTTGCTTTTGTCCACCCGATAACCGATTCGCCCCCTTCCGGGCCTGGTCATGAATATCGAGCCGCTTTAATAACGACATGGCCCGCTCTTCAATTGCTGCCGGTTCAAACTTCCCCAGTTTTAATGCCGGTAACATCACATTTTGCAAAACCGTAAATTCAGGAAGGAGGTAGTGAAATTGAAATACAAAGCCGATTTTTTCATTCCGCACTTTTGCCAATCCATTGTGAGGCAATTTCGTCATCGATTCGCCATCAATAAAAAGTTCCCCTTCATAGTCGGTATCCATAGTCGACAAAATATAAAGCAGCGTCGATTTACCACATCCCGATTTTCCGGTGATTGAAACAAACTCTCCTTTTTTAATCGAGAAATTTATATCATTCAGCACCTGAAACTTGACCGGATCATGGAAGTATTTATTGATACTACGTGTTTCAAGAATGATATCACTCATATTATTTGCCTCTGATAATTACAACCGGGTCAATCCGTGCAGCTTTTTTAGCAGGGAAGTATCCAGCAATATAAGTTGTTGCCATTGCAAATAAAGCACCAATGATATAGTAGGTGAAGTCGTAGTTGATAGGATAGGTACTTATGGCCGGAAGTGCAGCAGTTTTGAATGGTATTTGATCGATGAGCATAGTGAGCAGCATGCCGGTAAGTAATCCAGCAACGCCACCAATAAAACCAATGATCATTGAAAGATTAATAAAAATGTTTTTTACATCAGAAGATGAAAATCCGGTTGCTTTCAGAATAGCGATGGCATCCATTTTTTCATAAATCATCATGTTCAGAATATTATAAATACCAAATCCTGCAACTATCAGCAAGGTAATGCTCACAGCATAAGTGATGATATTCCTCACCTTGGTTCCCGACTCGAATTGCGCATTTGCCGTTTGTACATCTTCCGCATCGGTTCGGTAACGCAAAGCATATTCTTTAGCTACAGCAGGAGCATCATCAATATTTGTGAGTTTTACCTGAATGTCGGTGTAATAACTTTTAGGTTTGCCCAGAAGTTTTTGTGTGGTCTCCAGCGATGCATAACTCTGTACATCATCAACAGTAGCCAAACCGAGTTGAAAAATACCAACCACTTTCAGTGAAAGCTGATCTCCCTTTGCAGATGTAACATGAATAACATCGCCAACCTGCGACATCATTTTATCGGCCACACCTTTACCAAGAATAACCGAATTCGAAATTCGGTTCAGATCATAAGCATCACCTTTGATAATATAATCGGCAAATGAAAAGTATTTCATTTCCTGGGAAACGTCAATACCATTTACCAATCCGTTCAAATCAATTACGCCAATATTGTAAAAAACCTGCGAAGCAACTTTTGGAGCTACTGCAACTACTCTGGAATCGCTTTTTAAAGATTGAATAATTGCTGTGCTGTTGTAAATTTCTGTGCGGCTGTCGGATGGCTTTATAGAACGTACAATATTCAATGCGTTTTTGAATTCTGCACTTCGGTTTACCGGCTGATCGGCATTCGGATTAATGGCATTGTATAAACGGATATGAGGCGTACGGTTCAGAATTAAACTGTCAAGCATTTTGTTTAATCCCGTCATGAAACTCACCAGTGTAATGAACATCGCAATACCAAAAGTAACTCCGGCAGCTGCAATCACCGATTGCTTCAGCCGGGCCATCAACAGTGTTTTCGATATGCTGAGGTTTAATGTATTCATCACCTTACAGGAGGATAAACATCTTGTGTGGCATTCAGTCCACCGGTGATTTCCACCCATTCGGCATTTGAAATTCCAATGGTAACTGCAGTGGTTTCTTTTGGAGCAGTTAATACTTTTCCATCTCCAATAAGGTAGCTGGCAGGAATGACCAATGCATCTTTTTTACGTGCCACCAGTATATTCGCTTCTACAGTCAGATTCGGGAACAATGTTGCCGGCTGTGAAGTAAATGTTGCATACACCGTAAATGTTCGGGTTCGGGTATTCATAATAGGCGCAACCAATGTTATGACTGATTCAAAAACCTGTCCCCGGTAGGAGTCGAGTGAAAGAAATACTTTTTGTCCAGTTTTTACTTTTACAATATCGTATTCATCAACCTGAAGTTCGATTGTGTAGTTACCCGCCTGCCCAATAACTGCCAACGGATTTCCTGTTGTTACCAGCTCACCTTTTTCTTTGTTGATTGAAAATACGATGCCGTCAAATAAGCTTTTGATGGTATAATCTTCCTGTTGTTTTTTCAGTATCTGATAACTGTTCTGTGATTGCTCATACCCTTTTTGAAGATCCTTTTTTAATTGCTGATATTGATTCAGGATACTTTGGTAATCGGTGGCCGCAGCACGATAGGCAAGCTCTCTTTTTTCCAAATCTATTTTAGAACCTACCTGCTGACTCCACAGTGATTGTTGTCTGGCAAACAGTAGCGAATCATTTTTTAATTTTTCTGCTGCCAGCTTTAATCTGCCTTCTGTATCACGAAGTAAATTGGAATTGGATGTTGTTTTATCAGCCGATTGTTCCATCGCCAACCGGGCATTTTCTGCTGATAATGATGAAACTTTGTTATCGATGATAAACAAAGCATGACCTTCAGCTACTGTATCACCTTCATTAATCAGAATTTCTTTCAGGATACCTCCGGAAGTTGCAAATACTTCATACTGATTCCCGGCTTTTACTATTCCCGAAGCATATACCGACTCGGTTATTTCCCGTTGCTGAGGTTTGATTTTTTCCGAATCTCCCGAGCATCCAATGCTAATGGCGAGTGCTAAAAAAGGAATGTATTTTATTATTTTCATAATGCTGACTTGTACCTGAAAAACGAATTTAGGTGCAAAGGAACAAGAAAACAACTGTTTAAGGGTGATTTTTATCACTTAACAGCAGATAATGCAACTAAATAGCATATTAACCCCTATTCTTAATGAAAGTGGGGCGATAGAAGTGCTATGCCGACTTCACAATCTTCACCACACCAATCCAGTTAAGGACTTTAATCACCGGGTAAACAGGATCAAATTCCCACCACTTGGCACCGAAATTACTTCTTGCAGCAAAGTGATGATGGTTGTTCTGGAATAATTCTCCCAGCAATAAGAAATCGATGAAAAGGGTGTTTTTCGATTGGTCACCATCGTTGAAGTTGGTGTATCCATACTTGTGACCTGCCCAGTTTACAATTGCACCTTGTATGGGACCTATGAAAAAATGAATCGGAAGAAATAACCACATCCACCATTGAGTGGCGAAGAAGAAGTAAAAAGCTACATAAGCAGCACCAAATAAATACCGGGAAATACTGCTTTCCGCCATACGTTCCATAGCTGGCCATACCGGATAGTTTTTATCGAAGCGGGCTTCAGGTTCAATCTTGTGTGTTACTAATGCATTGTAGTAATCCTTAGTTTTCCAGATCATCTGAAACGCATCTCTGAAATAATGTGGTGAATGGGGATCCATTTCGGTGTCGCTGTAAGCATGGTGCATTCGGTGCATCACAGCATAGGCACGTGGATTCAAATAGGAGGAACCCTGTGTAAACCAGGTGAATAGAAAGAAGAATTTTTCCCAGAAAGGAGTCATTGTGAACATCTTATGCGCTCCATAACGGTGCAAAAAGAAGGTCTGGGAAAACAGGGAAAGGTACCAGTGGATGATCAGGAACAGTATAACAGGCATTGGTTCGCTTCGAATTAGGCCGCAAAGGTGCGAAAAAAATCGATTCTAAGGCCCAGATACCCTCAACTCAAGAGTTAAGGGCGATCTAAACCGTATTTATCCATGAATTTGTTATATAATTGATTTTGAACATTATCCAAATCAATTTCACGTCCATTTAAGATAGCTTTTTCAATTGAATTGCTTTTCATGTCAAATATATCGCCACTTGAAATCAACATGGAAGCATCTTTGCCCTCCTGCAGCGTTCCCGTTATTTTGTCGATATCCAGGATTTCTGCTGCTGAAAGTGTGGTGGCAGTTAAAATTTCTTCTTTGGTTAATCCATACCCCGCTCCGGTTCCGGCCTGAAATGGAAGGTTTCTGACTTGCCAGAAACCACCTGCAGCAATAGCGAATTTTACACCGCCCTGTTTTAGCAGAAATGGAAGTTTATAGGGCATATCAACATCTTCATCATCCCGTGAAGGTAAGTTGTGTGTTCCCATCAAAACTACAGGCACATCATTTGCTTTTAATAGTTCGGTTGCCATCCACGCATCTGTTCCACCAACTAATACCATTTTTATTCCGTTCTCTTTGCAAAAAGCAACAGCAGCAATTATTTCTTTGATGTAATCGCAATGCACAAATAATTTTTTTGTTCCATTAAATAATCCGCGCATCGATTCCAGATGAAGATTTTTTTCAGGTTGTCCGCTTTGAGATGCATAAGCTTTTGCATCTGCAAATAAGTGATGAATGCGTTGAATAGATTCACCGGTATGTTGCACTTGCTTTTCTTCCGGCTCAGCCCACCACGCTTTATAAATTCGCATCGATGGCCAGTTCAAATGAATGGCACCATCGGCTTTGTAAACGGCATCTTCGTAATTCCAACCATCCAATGAAACGACAGACGATTGGCCCGAAATTAATCCTCCCTGTGGTACAACCTGTGCATATAAAATACCATTGCTCCTTACAGTAGGAGTAACTTTTGAATCGGTATTGTAAGCAATTACAGAACGCACCGATGGATTTAAATTTCCGGTTTCATTGTAATCATTCGTTGCACGTACAGCTTCAATTTCATTCAATCCGATAGATGTATTCAATGCAATTAATCCGGGATAAACATGCTTGCCTGAAATATCTATCACTGTATCGTATGCACTGCGATCGATTCTTATTAATGTGGCATTGGCAATGAGTTTAAATTTACCATTCTCAATTCCGATGGCACTGTTCGCAATTGTTTCTCCGTTTCCAATGTGAGCCGTTGCACCCATGTACAAAATTCGCTTGTTGTTTTGCTGCGAAGGTTTTTGTGCCGAAGCAATCAATGGCAGTGAAAGGGTAAGTATGGCAATTATATATTTTTTCATGATAGTCGTTTTGTGATTGTTAATTTCAGATGATCTGTTTTTAGTGAGCTTCATCATCCATGCAATGATGGAGTTTGTTAATTCGGAAAGATGGTTGTTTTACTTCACCACCACCTTTTGCAACTTCATCAGTCATCTTTTTGATTATTCGGGCTCGTTCAGCAGCAATTACCTTCTGTAATTCTTCATCGCGTTCCACACTGTAATAGCAAATACCATCAATATATGTTGCCAGCACTTTTGCATAAACCGATAATGGATGATCATTCCACAACACTACATCGGCATCTTTACCTACTTTAATACTGCCAACTTTATCATCAATATGTAAAAGTTTCGCAGGATTTAATGTCACAAATTTCAATGCTTCTTCTTCATTGACATTGCCATACTTCACTGCTTTGGCAGCTTCCTGATTTAACCTGCGTGCCATTTCAGCATCATCTGAATTGTATGCAACGGTAACTCCCGATTGATGCAGAATTGCTCCATTGTATGGAATCGCTTCAATCACTTCGTACTTATATCCCCACCAATCGGAAAAACTGGATGCACCCACACCATGTGCTTTCATTTTATCAGCTACTTTGTAGCCCTCTAAGATGTGCGTGAAAGTATTTATCTTAAAACCTAAGGAGTCGGCAACCCGCATGAGCATGGTAATTTCTCCTTGCTGATAAGAGTGACAGGTAATATTTCTTTTCTTATTCATTATTTCTACCAGTGTTTCCAGTCGCAGGTCTCTCCTTGGCGGGATGGTTCCCGCTTTCGGCTGATAGGATTTAAGTGAAGCCTCATACTCTTTTGCACGAGTAAATGCATCAATATAAATCTGCTCAACACCCATTCTTGTTTGTGGATATCTGATTCGGAAATCATCACCCCAATTCGATTGTTTCACATTTTCGCCCAAGGCAAATTTGATGAAGCCCGGAGCACCTTTCATTTTTAAATTTTCAGGTGATTGTCCCCAACGTAATTTTATGATTGCCGACTGTCCACCAATAGGATTACAGGAGCCATGCAGCAACTGCGCCATGGTAACACCTCCCGATAATTGACGATAAATGTTGATGTCGTCACAATCGAGTAAATCACCAATGCGTACTTCCGAAGTAACCGCATGAGAACATTCATTCACGTTGTTGCTGACTGCAATATGTGAGTGTTCATCAATAATTCCTGCTGTTAGATGCTTACCGGTACCATCAACAATTTTTGCATTTGTTGCAGCTAAATTTTTTCCTACCTGCTGAATTTTACCTTCCGATATCAACACGTCCCCATTGGTAATGATGCCTTCTTTTTCATTGGTCCAGATGGTGACGTTTTTGAAGAGTACCGTTTCTGCAACAGGAAATTGTTTGAAACCATAAGCTTTGTTCGGATAGGTAAGTTGTCCCCATTCAGGCGTTTCAATTTTTGTCGTATCTACAGGAATTGTGGTAGTATCAGCTCCTGTTTGGGTAGCATCCCAGGCGATTGTTGCCGATTCGTTATTGAGTCCGGTTCCTTTAAATCCGTTTGCTGTTGCGTAGCCACTCAGCGACCATACTCCTTTATTGGCAGCTGTGCGAAGTTCGAATCGCAATTGCAGAATATTTTCAGAATAGGAAACGGAAACTTTGGTAGAGTTGGTATCTTCTTTTAAAGTCCCTTTCAGTTCATAGGGTTGTCCGCCGGTTATAGTTAAAATGCTTCCTGCAAGTTTGCCTGCATTAATTTTGTAGATGCCACGTATATCGGCGACCTGTGTATTTTTAATGATATATGGTTTTCCTGCAACCCAATTTTCAGTGATGATAACGCTGCTCTTGAAAATGTCACCATTTGTGATGATGAAATTCGCAGCATATCCTTTTTTCAATGCTGCAGTTGTTGTAGCAACTCCAAAATACGATGCAGGAGTGTAAGTACATGCTTTCAAAGCAATTTCCTTCGGAAGTCCGTATAAAACTGCTTTTCTTAGCTGTGGTAAAAACTCACTAACCTCTTTCAATCCGTATGAAGTAAATGCAAATTCAATTCCTTCTTTGTAAAGTATATAAGGATTTGCCGGTGCCATTTCCCAATGTTTTAGTTCTTCCAACGAGACATTTATAGCATCATAGGGATCGGATACATTTACGGAAGCAGGAAATTTTAAGGGTAAGATGAATTTATTTCCTGTCACTTTTAAATCGGTTGCACGCTGATATTCATCACCTGAACCTTTGATAATATAATTTACTTTAAATTCACTTCCTGTTCTCGATGCTCGTAATGCCTGTAATTTATCATTGGTTTCAAATAGCTGGGGCAATGATTTATTTTTATTCCATGCTTCCAGTGAAAAATTCGTCTCTGCTTTATTACCTCCTGCCTCATACCAATCTGCATCTAAAAATGACTGACGAAGCAATGCAATGGCTCCCATTTCGGAAGTAGGATAATCCTGTTGTGAGCTTCCCTTGTCGAAAGAATAGCATGCTGCAGCCCGCTCTGTAACTACTTGCTCATGCACAGGTCCCTCGCCAAGCATGACCATAGTTGCTGTACCTCGTGCTATACCATCGCGACGTAATGAAAGTACCGCTCCGAAACCTGCTTTACGAAATTCATTAGCTTTTTCAGCATTAATATCGAATACCGTGTGTGCCTCAAATTCGGGCTTTAAAGCTTCATTCCAGCTATAAGCACCTCTTGTTTTGCTGGTTATTTGTGGTCCCTTATTTTTATCGCCTTTAGAGCCTGCCTCAGGCATCCCGTATTCTGTGTATGGATCAATGAATGAAGGATAAATATGCTGACCGGAAAGATTTCTCACAATCGCATTTTTTGGAATTTCGATTGCTGCACCTGCATATTCAACCTTTCCATTTTTAATAATCAGCATCGCATTCTCAACAACAGTCTGGTAATCGCTATGCAAGGTGGCATTGGTGAAGACAAAAACAGAACTTCGTTTATCTGGTATTCCATTCACCGGAAAGGTCGTCTGGCTGACTGAGATTATGGGAATAAGGGAAACGAATATCCCCAGAATGATGGCATTAATTTTCATAGAAATCGTTGGTTGAACTGCAATAATATTGAATTTCAGCGTAAAACCCACCAAACCAACATAATTATGTGACGATTTCGGGTTTTAAAGGCGGTTTTGCTGCAATGATTTTAACTGTTATCTTGTGCTTGTCTATGCCGACAGCTTATTTAATGCCCAGCCGCTTGCCAACCGTGATCTTATTTTAACCGGGATAAGTGTATTTTGACAAGCCTAATAACCAATTTGAGTACTGTTATTTTATTTTAGGAATGCTTTGAATGGCTTTCAGTTTCGTATCAGGTTTTTCTATGGATAGCGAATTTTAAATGAACAATGAAAAATTTAGAATTGTGAATTTAAAATGTAAAACGTAAAACTTAGAATGTAAATTTAGTATAGCTAAATTAGTATGAATAAAAAATTCTTGAAAAGTCTGCCCGGAATACTGTTGTTGTTTATCGCATTGCTTATTTATTGGTTCACGGCAACCGATAAGCAATCGGTTTCTAAAGAAAGTCCTACAGAAAGAACATCTGTTAATACAGAAAAACACCGACATGAACCTCTGATTTACACCAAACATGCACGTTGTAGAATGGATTGCCGTGAAATAACGGAAGCAGAAATAGCTTCAGTAATTCAAGCCGGAACCATAAATACCAAAAAATCTGATCCGGGTGACAAGCCGTGTCCAACCATTGCATACGAAGGAACCGGCACCGACGGACACAAGCTACGAATTGTAATTGCAGATTGCGAATCGAATGATAAAGTTGTAACTGTAATTGATCTTGATCAGGATCATTTTTGCGAGTGCGAGTGAGAAGTGAGTGGGGAATGAAATTGTTGTGCAGAAGAAAAATCCCCCTTAATTTCATTCAGTTTCCCGTTCTCATTTTGATTCTTATTCTCATTCTGTCTTGCATCTGCCATGCAGGCTTTGTTACTTTTTGCTTGACCACCCTTCGGCGGTGCTCAGGGTTTTCATTGCTTTAATATTCTCCTTCACCATCATAATTCAACTGTCTTAAAGCTTTGTTACTTTTTGCTTGACTAAAAAGTAACCAAAAAGTCAAGAACAGCAACGGGAATGATAAATTATTGATGATAAATTATAGATGTTTTTTCAGTACTCAATTGATAATAACGTTTATTTTTATGAAAGAAATATAGTATAGAAATAGCAAATATATTCATAGATTACATCCACCAATGACAGCGGCTATGCCGCTAAATGACCAATGACGCAGCTTTAGCTGCCCTTTTGCCGTGCGCTGATTTTTACTAAGACAGTTTTTCTTGGAAAAACTGTCTTGTAAAAAAAGGCGCGAGTCGCGGCGCCAGACGGCAAACTGCCAACACGTGCTGGATGCTGTTCGGTCCTTTTGAGGGAATGATATATTATAATTGATAGATTGATTTCTGCACAGAAATATTATAGTGTTAGATAGAAATGCCATTTATCAATTTTCAATTCTTATTATTCAATATTAATTAAATCATCTTGAGTGCCAGATTCTAGCATCTTTAGTGGCCATCAAATTAATCCAAAATTAAAACCGAGACCTTGAAATTCAATTGCCAAATACACTGATCACTAAAAACTAATGACCTTGTGCATCCCATCTGAAAAACGAAATTTCATTCAGGCAAAAGCCTCCCCAACCCCTTCGGCTGCGCTCAGGGCGGCGCTATAAACTTACAACCCAGCAGTAGTGTTCCACACTGCCGGGCAGGCTTACCGCCCTTCATCTATGCTCAGTGCGGCGCTCACAACCCTTTAGCTGTGCTCAGTGCGTCGCCCATTCGACTCCGCTCAGGGCAGCGCCCATTCGACAACGCTCAGGGCGGCGCCCATTCGACAACGCTCAGGGCGGCGCCCATTCGACAACGCTCAGGGCGGCGCCCATTCGACTACGCTCAGGGCAGCGCTTGCCACTTGCCACCCTTCGGCTGTGCTCAGGGCGTCGCTTGTCACTTGTCCCTTGCAACTTACTTGCAGCACCATCTCTTAACTCAGGAATACCAATAAAAACTTTATTTATTACCTTTGCCATTCACAAAAAGTACTATGGAAACAATTTTGAATTACATTAATGGTAAGTTGCAGGCACCTGTTAGTCAGACTTACTTCGATAATATAAATCCTTCCACAGGAAAAGCATATTGTTCCATTCCTGATTCTGATGATCGTGATGTGGAATTGGCTGTTGCTGCTGCACAAGCTGCTTTTCATTCGTGGAGCATGATGCCTGCTGCTAAGCGGTCTGCCATTTTAGTGAAGATTTCAGAGCTTATTAGCCGTGATCTTGAAAAATTGGCTATTGCCGAAAGTCGTGATAATGGAAAACCGCTCTGGCTTTCCAAATCAGTTGATATTCCCCGCGCAGCCAGTAATTTTTACTTTTATGCCACAGGAATTTTACATCAATCAACGGAAGCACATGCCATGGAAGGAATGGCTATTAACTATACTTTACGACAACCAATAGGAGTTGCAGGGTGTATCTCACCATGGAACCTGCCATTGTATTTATTTTCCTGGAAAATTGCTCCTGCATTGGCATCCGGAAATTGTGTTGTTGCTAAGCCTTCCGAGATAACTCCCTACACTGCATATATGCTCTCATCGTTATGCATAGAAGCAGGATTGCCACCTGGAGTTTTAAATATTGTGCATGGCACAGGTCCTAAAGTGGGTGGACCAATCACAGCTCATCCCGGTATACCGATAATTTCTTTTACAGGTGGCACTCAAACCGGTGCGGCTATTTCAAAAGTTGCAGCACCCATGTTCAAAAAAATGTCGCTTGAACTGGGAGGAAAAAATCCGAATATCATTTTTGCCGATTGTGATTTTGATGCTGCAGTTAAAACTACTATCCATTCATCATTCTCAAATCAGGGTGAAATATGTTTGTGCGGCTCCCGCATTTTTGTGGAACGTCCGCTATACGAAAAATTTAAACTTGCCTTTGTTGAAAAGGTGAAAGCATTAAAAGTTGGTGATCCGTTTCAGGAAGAAACCCGCATTGGTGCTATCGTTTCATTGCCTCATCTTGAGAAAATTTCGTATTATATTCAACTTGCAAAAGAAGAAGGTGGTACGATTTTATGCGGCGGTGAAAGAGTGTATCCTGAAGGTGAACTTGCTTCGGGGTATTATCTTGCACCGACAGTAATTGAAGGACTCCCTTCCAATTGTCGCACTAATATGGAAGAAATATTTGGCCCTGTTGTTACTATTATGCCTTTTGATACAGAGGAAGAAGTGCTGGCTTTTGCGAACTCAACTAAATATGGTTTGGCAGCAACTGTATGGACGCAAAACCTGACCCGTGCACACCGTGTTGCAGCTCACCTTCATTCGGGAATTGTATGGATTAACTGCTGGTTATTACGTGATTTGCGTACTCCTTTTGGAGGTGTTAAGCAGTCAGGTGTTGGACGTGAAGGTGGTTTTGAAGCACTCGAATTTTTTACCGAAGAGAAAAATGTTTGTATCAGTCTGAAGTAATCAAGGAATTATTTTTTGGTTTGATGCTGCAGTTGTAACTTCTTGGGTAAGCCTTTTACTACCTCGTCAAAGGAATGCTTAATCCATGATTGCAACATTTTTTTGGAAACACTTCCATCAATAATTACTGTATTCCACATTTTCTTACTCATGTGATATCCTGGAATTACACATGGGTATTGCTCTCTTAATTCAATAGCTTTTTCAGGATCGCATTTCAGGTTCATACGGTCGGGCTCACTGAGGCTGGTGAGACAAAACATTTTTCCTGACACTTTAAATACCAGCACATCTTCATCAAACGGAAACGATTCCGTTGTGTCATGGAAATTTAAACAATAGGCGCGGATTTCTTCAATGTTCATTGTTGTGGATTTAATTCAAACAATAAAGGTTTCGACGGACTCGCATCATTTTCTAATGCTGTAATCTGAAGATTCAACACATAAAGTCCATCCTTCACCGATTCCGGAACATAAATTAATTCGGAAATGGTTGCATGCAGACGTGTGGCTTCAGGATATTTCCAGAAAGCATGATGCGCACTTAGCTTGCCGCCATCTTGCTCCTTGTCGACGGATGGAGTATCAAGTAACAAATGATCGATACCATTTGCAGCCATCCATTCAGCAGCTGCAGCCTCTAAAAAGGGTGGATTGGTATTGGAATATTGTCGCGAACATTTGCTTTCATCATTGGGCAGGGTGCGAATTACCAATGCCTGCGTGCCTTTAACCGGTAGTTTCTCAAGAATGGTTTCTAGTAAAATTACCTGATCACCATTTTGTTCTGCAGGTGTTACGGTAACCACAGCGGTAGTGAAGAAAAATTGTTTCAGGCATTTATTCAGGCTGTAATTTTCTTTGCTGATATGTCCTACACATTCCGTATGCGTACCATGTCCATGCGGATTGATGTACACATTCCGGAAATTAACCGCTGCACCACTGGCCACTTCACCAACCCAGTCGCCCATTCTTACCGGTTCAATTCTCGGTGGATCTACATACCATGCAGTAACATTGTCGGCACCGGTATGCAATGAAATAGAAAGATCGATTGGCTTTAACAGATCTGCTGTATAGTTGATGCCATTAAAATGAACAGTAAGATTCATGAAGGGTGGTTGCTAATAAGCAAGTAAAATTAAAAAGAATTTTTACCTGTTTCAACAGAAATGAATTCTTTTCACCAATTTCCCTTCATGAATCTGTGTTTCCTGGATTAATTGAGATGAAACCTGACCAGTTTGCGATCGGTGTAACCGGGTAGTGATGCAAAAAAGACTTTCCTGTCCCAGACAATGCCCACTCCTGAAGCATAGCGGTAGTTAAGCGGACGGAAGGTGCCGGCGGAATTGTATGGCGAATACATCTCAAACATGGTTTGGCAATTGATGGTTGAATATGTCCCGGCAGGCACTGTTACGGATACATTCTTATCTTTCATTTGCTTTACCACATGTGCAACAGTGTCAACTGATCCCATAATATATCTGTCTTCTAAAATTGAGTTGAAATCATTTGGCGCCAAATAAATTAATCCAGTATTATCGACCAAATAACCAGATGAATCTCTTTGATATAGTGACAAGGTTGTAGACCCCCCGATATAAGGTGTAACATACTTGGTATATGTTAAATTATTGATTATAGTATCTTTTTCAACGTAACAGCTGTCGAACTGCCCCGTTGGCGTTTCATTGCCTGAGGAATCAACAGTGTACAATTCGTAAATCCAGTAATTACCGACTTTCAATTGGGCGTACTCGGCCACAGTTGCCGATTCAGGTACAGGATATTCTTCTTCCGTATGCTTTTCGCAGGAAATCACCAGCAACGAAGTGCCGGCAAGTAAATAAATGATTGCTTTTTTCATGGTTTAAAATGTTAGGTTGCTTTGCAAACGGCTCAACTATATTATTTAGTATGAATGTTTTGTAAAATCCTGATAAATTGAAATTTGCATACTAAACATGCGAAAAGTACGTTTCGCCATCTTTGCATTTCAATGTGGCAATAAAAAAGCCCCCGGTGTCGGAGGCTTTTTTAATTTCAGTTATCGGTTATTAATATGGACTTTGAAGCACATTACCTTTCCAGGTTTGCTTAAAATCTTCTTCCTTAACCGCATCTTTTTTACCGAGGTAAGTCCAGCGGATCGCTCCGGTATATTTAGTAAATACGGTATTTACATCTTTAAGGGTGGTTTTATTCACATCTTCCGTAAATGTATCCGCATTCTTCCAGGTGCCACCAAGTTCATTCATACCAATGGTCTGAGATTGTGCCGATGATGTTTCCTGACCCATGTAATACCGGGTTAAGAATGATAATTTTTTATCCAGCAATTCTTTTTCAGTGAATCCTTCTTTTTTGATCTTGTTAATTTCTTCAGTCATTACTTCTATCGATTGTTTCGGATCGAGGGTAGAGATGTAAATGCTGTTATAAGGGTTGCTGATACGGTTTGCATTGTAAGATGCTGCTGGTGCATAAGAAAGACTTCTTTTGGTACGAAGTTCCACAAAGAAACGATCATAAAGAATATTCATTCCAATGCGCATTGGAACACCTTCTGGACTTCCCATTCCGGGAGCGGTCATAATTCCCATCAGGTAATTGGTTGCAATATCACGGTCTTCAATATATACTCCAGGCTTGGTAATTTGAACCCGTGGTTCAACAGGTGATGGTGTTCCAAATGGTAATTTTCCAAATGATGCTTTAATTTTTGCAATTACATCATCAGGATTTACATTCCCAACTACCACAATGAATACACGACTTTTAACCATTGCTTTTGCATAATGATCCTGCAAGTCTTTCAAGGTTAATTTTGCCAGAGATTCAGCTGTTCCTTCCGGAATTTTAGAGTAGCTACGACCTTTGAAAACGCTTTCCATTGCAATGTTGGCAAGGTGCTGATCAGGATTCGATTCGCCCTGCTTTGCTCCGGCAATCAGGGTGCCTTGCATGTTTTCAAATTCTTTTGCATCAAATGCAGGTGATGTTACAGCCTCTGCAAATAAGCTCCATGACTCATCCCAGAATGCTTTGATACAATTCAGATTCATAGTTCCGAAATCATAGCTGGAATATCCGGAGACTTCTGCTCCAATTTTTTCGCATTCGGTACTGAACACATCTTTATTGCGCATCTTACTTCCGCCTTCTGCGGCCAGAGAAAATGCGAAGTTTTCAAGTCCTTGTTTGTCCTCAGGGATGTTGGCATTACCGCCTTTTATAAACATCCTTACACTGATTACTTCCTTAGGAGTTTGTTTAATAATTACTTTAATTCCTTCTACCGAAACTTCTTTGGTAGCCGGACCACCTGCAAGTGTTATTACGCTATTCAACAACAACGCTGCTGATAGGAACATCGCGGTTATAATGCTGTTTCTTTTCATTTCTTTCGTTTTTTAGTTGTTGTTAATTTATTTCAAATAAGATGATGCATCCGTAATTCCCATCTGAGTTTTCATTTCAGGAGATAATAATAATCCGGTGACCATCGGTTTGTTGATGATGTATTTGTTAACGTAATTTTTGATGTCTTCGCGACTAACTTTTTTCAGATTATCGATGTAGGTAGTGTAGTAATCGATACTTGCAGAAGCCCACCAGTAAGTTACTGAATGCACATAAGAAGAAGTGCTTTCGCGATCTTTAGTCTGCTCAATGGCAAGCATATTTTTAGCAGTCTCCAGTTGTTCGTCAGTGAAATAATCGTCTGTGTTCCATAGTGCCATGTGCTCTTTTAATTTGGCATACGCTTCCTGAACTTTTGCAGGATTAGGAACTAAAAAGATTTGAATAGGACCAACATATTTGCAAGTCTGATAACCTACCTGTGCCTGAAATGCTAAACCTGCATCAACCATTTCTTTCTGGAAACGGGAGCTCTTCTGGCTTAATATGTATGAAAATACATCGGCAGCAAAAGTTGCAGGAATATCGTTTCTGGTATCAGGACCATGCAATGACGCCATAATGATTGGTGTCTTGGCATTTGCATTTTCTGTAATGAATGAAGTAGATTCTTTCAAAGGACTAAATTCCGGAATCGGATATTTCTCGAAAATATTAAAGTCTGATGGTTTCCAGTCGGCAAATAATTCTTTTGCTTTTGAAAAAATATCATCATGATTCACATCACCTGCAACCACAATCATAGAATTGTTAGGATAGTAGTATTTCGCCTGAATAACACGCATTTTTTCTGGTGTAGCACTTAAAATAATGTCGTGATCCCCAATGGTGTTTTTGCGGCTGTAATGCTCACCCCATAATTGTTTGTCCATATCTTTAAACAACCAGAATACAGGATTCGATTCTGCACGCTGAAACTCGCCATCCACAACCGGATTTTCGCGCTTCATTTCATCTTCCAGAAATAGAGGATATCGAATTGCACTGTTCCTGAAAGATAAGCCTTCATTTACTTTGGTGTTACTCAAAGTCAGGAAGTAATTTACTCTTTCATTGGAAGTAGTACCATTAAAGGTAATTCCCAATTCATTAATTCTTGCAAGAAATTGTTCCTGTGACGGAAGATCTTTGTTAGCCTTAAAAAACATGTGTTCATACAAATGCGATAATCCGTTGTAATCGGGATCTTCGGTGTAAGAACCATTGTGAACACAAATTTCGATAGTCGCCAGGGGTACCGAATTGTCTTCAATTACCAATAACTCCAGTCCATTTTCAAGTTTTGTCATGAAAAAATTGGAAGGAAGATTTTTCTGTGCAGTTACCGCGCTGACTGACAGCACCGTAGCTAATGCAGCAAACATTAATCTTTTCATTGTCATAAAGTGTTGATTTTTATTGAGAAGGCCAAAAATAAACAATTTATTGGATGAAAAGCAGTAACATCTATATGTAGCAAAGCCTGCCCTTTTTCAAGAGCAGGCTGAAGCTATCTAAATGAATCTGAACCAACTACTTCATCCGATAACTTTTTGTCGTAATTATTACCACACCTCCGGTAGCATCTCCGAACTGAGCCGGAATGCCCCCGCTTAGCACAGATATTTCCTGTATTGCGCCTTTCGGGATGGTAAAGCCACCGGTCATTTTGATCCCATCAACAACATATAAAGTGGCGTTTTCACGGGTTCCACGAACATTGATAGATCCGCCTTCTTCCCGTTGATAGACTCCGGCAGTATTGGCTACCAAACTCACTACATCACGCTCAATGGCCTGATCAATCTCTTCGGCTGATATTACATCCATCACCGCAGTAACTCCCGGATCAATCATCGGTGGTTCCCAAGTAATTGTCGGGCCGGGAAGAATAAAGCCGGATGCTTTCATAGTTACATCGGCATAAGTAACTTTCTCTGCACTAACAGAAACCCCACTTAATTTATATGGAGTGTATCCTACATAGGAAATGGTTAGATCATATTTCCCAGCTGCCAGAGGCTTAATTTTGTACTGACCGTTTTCATCGGTAGTAACACCTTTGATGGTTCCATTCTGATCGTAAGTTACTGTTGCAAATGGTAGCGGTTCTTTACTGTCGACATCGGTGACGAGACCTCTGATTTCACCAAATTGTGCGTGACTGCTGCATGCCCACAGTACCAGCATAAGCGCGAAAGTTATTTTTAAAGTTTTCATAATTTTATATTTTTAAAGAGTGAACGGAATTTATTTTGTGTCAACCGATTTATTTTCCAGATAAATTTTCTTTAAGCAGCGCTGCAGTTTCTGCCATTTGAATAAAGGCTGCGCGGTCTCCTGAATGATCTGTTCCTTTTGCTGCACGAGCCAATGATGTTACCATTTTAAAATCGGCATTCCCTTTATGCTCTGAATCACGAAGTATTAATCCGAAACCGGCAACTGCTGCTGCAAATCGTAAGTTCATGGATGCATTGTCGAGAGAAGTAACTTTTTTCGCTGCTAAAACCCTTGTGATTAATTTACTGGTTTCCGATTGTGGATCTTTATAGCGTAATTTTACAGTCAGCATTTCGTCGTTTCCGGTATTTGCTTTTTGAGTGGGCTGATATTTTAACGGATCAACTTTTGAAAACTCATCATTACTTCCTGCTGGTACAATTTCATACAACGCAGTTACAGTATGGCCGCTGCCAAGATCTCCCGCATCTTTTTTGTCATCATTAAAATCGCGGTGTTGTAAAATTCTGTTTTCGTAACCAATCAGTTTGTATGCTTTTACATATTG
>CAUJFJ010000144.1 GCA_963169675.1 Bacteroidota bacterium | reverse complement strand
ACTATAGATAATACCGGAACATGTTCAGATGGTGTGAAAAATCAGGGCGAGCAGGGAATTGATTGTGGAGGACCTTGCCCGGGAGCATGTCCATCATGCGCTGACGGTATCATGAATCAGGGAGAGACAGCCGTAGATTGTGGGGGACCTTGTGATCCTTGCTATCCTCGCCTTTCAGCAAAAATTGATGGTGTTGAATGGTCAGCAACTTCCAGAAATGCATTCTTGTCGGCTCCGGGCACCATTCGTATTTATGGAACAAATACACAATCAAACTTTACATTGTATTATTCCGGAGTTTTTGAACCTGGAACAGAAAATGCAGGTGTTGCTTTCAGAGGTGAATACCGAAACGCAAATGGCGATTTATACACATCTACAAATGGAAGTATTAGTTTTTCAACCTTTGATACGGTTTCAAAAAGTGTATCAGGCACTTTTCAGTTTGTCGCCAATGACACCACTCATGGTACGCAAACCACAATCACTTCGGGAGTGTTTAATAGTATTAATTACTGATTTTAGCTTGTTTTTTTGATTTTAATTCGTTTTTCCGACGAATCTTTTTGTGTTTCATTAAATTTCTTCTATTTTTAGAACCATAAATAAGCTTTATGGGGGGGGATCATTCTGAGATTTCAGATTTTCGGGTGTTAATGGTTGAGGACAATGAAGGAGACATCGTGCTTTTTAATGAAGCATTGAGTCAATTAAAGCGATCAGTGGAACTAACGATTGTAAAAGATAGTTTCACCGCAATGCGGTCTCTCGACCAGGCGCTGAAAAGGAATCAATTACCTGATCTAATTCTCACAGATATTAACATGCCAGGAATGAGTGGTAAGGATCTTTTAATGATACTCAAAAAGGAATTGAAGTGGTCAACTATTCCGGTGATAATGATGTCGACTACCTCCGATCCGGCAGAGATTCAAGAGGCTTATGAATTAGGAGCCAGATATTTTGCGGTAAAGCGCGATAAAGTTGATCAAATTGAGTCTTTGTTTAACAAAATGATCACCTTGATAAATGAACCGGAACGGTCTAGAAATTTGAATGATTTTGTGTTGTGAATTTATTTTTTGAAATTTTAAAATAGCTGCATATATGATTGAGCCGGGAGAAATTAAAGTATTGATAGTTGAGGACAATGCCGGAGATGCAGTTTTAGTGGAAGAATACCTGAGAATATCTGACATTGGTATCAGATCAGTGCACAAGGCCTCCAACCTCGAAGAAGCAGCGAAAATTATTTCTGAAGTAGATATCTCGGTCGCTTTATTGGATCTGAACCTCGCCAAAACACGTGGTCTTGAAACATTTGAAAGATTTGTAAAAATTGCACCTAAAATTCCGGTAGTAGTTTTATCGGGTTCTGATGATGAAGAAATAGCCCTGGAGACTATGAAGCGCGGGGCGCAAGACTACCTGGTTAAAGGCAATTATCATCCAACCTTATTGGGTAAATCGTTGCACTATGCGATCGAAAGAAGTTGTTACCTTATCAGTTTAAAACTCAAGGAGGATGAATATAAATATCTTTTCGATAACAATCCGAATCCATTAATTGCATGGGAGAAAAATGGTTTTAAAATTTTAAGGGTCAATGAATCGGCTTTAAATTATTACGGCTATACCTATTCAGAATTTCTGAATTCAAGCATCCTTTCTTTATTTAATTCGAATGAGATTACTCCTTCATTTTTAAATGATCTTCAATCTAAAGAATTGATTGAAGATTGTCACCAGGTTTTAAGAAATAGCACCAATCTTTTTGCTGATCTCCATTTTAAGGATATTGAAATTGATAAAGCTCCGGCAAGAATAATGCTGGTGAATGATGTTACAGAAAAGCGAATGGCATTATTCAGGATGCAGGAAAGTGAGCAGTTGATCAGAAAGCTTGCAAAGAACTATCCGAATGGAATTATTGCTGTTCTCGATAAAAATCTGGTTTTTCAATTCATTGATGGTATGGAATTACAGATAAAAAATCTAACACCAGACTTTATGATTGGTAAACGGTATACAGATTTTTTAGATGAGACCAACCGGGCGAAGTTTATTGCTAACATGGCACCAGTTTTTGAAGGAAAACGAGTCGTGTTTGACAAGGAAATGGGGCACGAATCGTTTCTGATTTCTGCAGCTGGACTTGCCAATTCTGAGGGTATATACGACAGAGCTATTTTGGTATCACAAAACATCACCGGTAGCGTTTTGTCAAAGAAGGAGATTTTATTTCAGGCAACAATTCTGAGTAACGTAAATGATGCTATTGTAGTAACTGATCTTGAAGGGAAAGTAATTTACTGGAATGAAGGTGCTTGCAGATTATTTGGCTATGGATCTCAGGAAGTAATGGGTTTGGATGCATCCAAATTTATTGACGATCGATTCGTAACAGATTTTGCGACCGGTGAAACTGATATTTCAGATTCTCAGGTTCATAAAAAATATGTATTTACCATCAATGGTATTGGTGGCGATGCTTGCCATGTTGAATCCAAACAGGCATTCATGAACGATTCAAATGGAAAACCTCAATTTATAATTTGTGTATACAGGGATATCACCGATCAGGTTGAAACACACAAAGTTTTAATGGAATCGGAAGCAAATTTACAGGCAATTTTCCAATCCACCAGTCAGTCGTTTCTGTTAATGGATACCAGTACCAGAATTATAACATTTAATAAAAATGCAGCTGAATTTGTTTTTGATTTATACAGAAGAAAGCTTGCAAAAGGTTCTTTTTTCACCGACCTGCTGTTACCGGAAAGAAGGACGGCTTTCGAAGAAAGTATCAAGAAAGTTTTAAATAATCAAATTGTGAAGTTTGAACAACATTACAACTTTCCGGGAAAAAGCAATGTGTATATAGAAACAACTTATTCGCCGGTATTAAAGGACGATAAAGTTATTGGTATTATAATTTGTGCAGAAGATACCACAGAGAAATTCAGGACAAAAGAGGAAATATTCAAAAGTGAAAGTAAGTATAGGGAATTGGTGGAGTCGTCGAAAGATATGATTTGGACCATAGATAGAAACAGTACTGTAGTTTTTGCAAACAAGGCATGTCAGGAAATTCTTGGGTGGGATGCCAATTTGTTGATTGGCCGGAATTTTATGTCGTTTGTAGCAGAAGGAGATCGGGAAAAAGTACAGCACGATATTCAACATGCTTTTGACTCTGACAAGCAATTTCAGGATTACCAGTCACGGGTATTAAACAGAGATGGAAAAGAAGTAACCGTAATCACGAATATGGTAGGTCAATTCGATTCAACCGGGAGAAAAGTTTTGATGACAGGAACTTCCCGCGATATTTCTGCACGTGTTCAGGCTGAAAAAGAATTGAACGAAAAGAATGAACAGTTACAATTGCTTTCCTCCTATTTGCAGACAATCCGGGAAGAAGAACGATCTCATATTTCAAGAGAAATTCACGATGAATTAGGGCAGTTATTAACCGGATTGAAAATGGATCTGGCATGGTTAAACAAAAGAATATTGGAAAAAGATCCCGATTCTACTGTCAAGATTACTGAAATGATAGAAATTGTTGATGAAACAGTTAAAAGTGTGAGAAAAATAGCTACTGAATTACGTCCCGGTATCCTGGATGATTTAGGGCTGATTCCTGCTATTGAGTGGCAGTGCACAGAGTTCGAGAAGAAGTCTGGTATGCCATGTGAATTCATTAATTCTGTAGGTGATATTTCGATTGATAAACCTGTTTCAACGGGTGTTTTTCGAATTTTGCAGGAAACATTTACGAATATTGCCAGACATGCTGCCGCATCTCAGGTTAATGTAGAGTTGTTTGAACAAAAGGGAATGTGTATTTTGACTATTAAAGATAACGGAATAGGTTTTGACAATGCGAATGATGCTAAAGTAAAAACACTTGGTTTGATGGG
>CAUJFJ010000143.1 GCA_963169675.1 Bacteroidota bacterium | reverse complement strand
ACCGGATCCGGGAAATCGACTTTAGCTTCCTTGATTTTAAGAATGTATGATCCGGAAAAGGGGAGAGTACTTGTTGATGGAAAAGATCTCCGTTCGGTCAATTTGTTTCAATATCGTTCTCAAACAGGATATGTTCCACAGGAGGTTTTCCTTTTCAGTGATACCATTGCCAATAACATTGCCTTCGGGATAACCGACAAAAATAAGCCTGAAGAGTTACAGGAGCGCATTCAAATGGCGGCTTCAGATGCAGCTATATTAAACAATATCAATGAGTTGCCTTTGAAATTCGAGACTTTGGTAGGGGAGCGGGGCATTACCTTATCGGGAGGTCAGAAACAACGGGTATCGATTGCACGGGCGATTATCAGGGAACCGGCTTTATTGATTTTCGACGATTGTTTGTCGGCTGTCGATACCAGAACAGAGGAAGAAATATTATCCAATTTAAAGCGAGTGATGAAGGGCAGAACCTCCATCATCATCGGTCACCGCATTTCATCCGTAAGGCAAGCTGACAAGATATTGGTTTTGGAAAATGGGGTCATAGCAGAGCAGGGGACCCATGAAGAACTACTCAATGCCAAAGGAGTTTATTACGAAATGAATGAAAAACAGTCACTTGAAGAGCTGATTTAGTTCACCAGCGATTTTTTCGTATTATTTTTATCATTTTTTTCAATTGTAGTTAATTTTTCTATTTTTGTCATTCAAACAACTACAAATGTCGGATTTTAATCAGCAGGATGCTTCCAAAGGGGTTAAGAGTACACGGGTGAAGGCAGGCAAAAGAACCTACTTTTTCGATATAAAATGTACCAATTACAACGACCATTATCTGGTGATTACAGAGAGTAAGAAGAAGCTGTCCATGGGATCCGAACGCCCTATGTACATGAGATCACAGATATTCCTTTACAAAGAAGATCTCGAAAAATTTGTGAATGGTTTGCAGCAATCCATTGACTATATCAAGAGCCAGTACCCTGATATGGTGTTAGAAAAGACCCGGGTTGAGGAAGAAGATTACAACAACCACCGGAACAATGACGTTTAAAAGTTAATAAACCTGTTGAAGAATTCTCCATAAGATTTCGCAATCCGGAATTTTATTACTACATTTACATTTACTTACTAATTTTATTCATTCCCCCCATGAATAAAGACAACAACAAAGGCTTATCTGCCCAAGACAGGCAGTGCCTTCAGTTAATTGAACAAAACATTCAATTAACACAACATATAATTGGCGATGATGCCATGATCTATTTTGACCTCAATATCAGGCCGCTGTTTGCAGAAGCCGAGAATATGGAGATCATAAGTATGAAACGACTCGCCGTTTTTGCCAGAGCTACTACCTGGGAATTGCATCCTAACTGATAATTGATCTAAAATACATAAGAAAGCATCATCCAACCGGGTGGTGCTTTCGTCGTTTAAGAGGCAACTTTTGCTGGTTTAATACCGTCTGTTAAATTAGGTAATAAAATTCTTTTGATTATCCAATTTTAATTCTTTACTTTGATTGAGTATTAACCAACCTGAATATGACCAAACATTTACGACTGTTAACCATATTTATTTTGCTAAGCCAGGCATCCTTCTCCCAATTAGTATCATGCATAGGTTCTCAGTCACTTACTGCCACTCCACCTCCAAACGCTGCCGGTGCTTATGCTCCGGGCACAACGGTAACTTATTGCTATTCGGTAACCGACTATGCTCAAAGTGTTGCTGACTGGATTGCGGGTATTCATCCGACATTCGGACCGGGCTGGGATTTGTCGACGCTAATTCCAATTTCTGCTTCACCTAGTTGTGATGGTCAGGGTAACTGGGCATGGTATACTTCATGTACAGGAACAGCATCCGGCATCACTTATGGTCCCGGATTTTATTATGATACTCCGGCAGGTGCACCAGGAGGTGCATTGGATGGTATTCCCGGAAATAATTTCGGTGATAATTGTCCGGTATTTACCTGGAACTTCTGTTTTCAGGTTACTGTTTCTGCAACTGCACCACAACTAGAAGATCTCACGGTTTGTGTGCAGTCACTGTCCGATTATCAGGCGGGTTCCTGGGGAAATGACGGTTGTTTTGATGCCTGTGAATCTGTTGAAGCATTCGTTCAGGTTTGTACACTTATTATTCCTTCTGCTGTAATCACAAATGCCAGCTGCTCTAACACCAACGATGGTTCTATAGTAGTTACTCCTTCCGGATTACCTCCTTATACTTTCCTTTGGAGCAATGGTGCTACAACAGCTTCACTTAACAATGTGCCTCCCGGAATTTATACATTGACTGTTACCGATTCTGCAAATTGCCAGAAGGTAGTAACATTCCCCGTGACAGGTCCACAACCCATTAACCTGAATGCTACTGTTGTTCAGGATGGATGTGTACCCGGAGGCGGCTCTGTTACATTGGCACCAACCGGTGGAACAGGTGGATCATTCACCTATTTGTGGAGTGATGGTTCAGCTTCGAATGCATTGACAAATCTTACCGGTGGTACCTATACAGTTACAGTGACCGATGCCAATTCGTGCACCGAAACACAAACATTTACCATAACCTCGGTTGCTCCGGTTTCAGTCACAGCAACCAGTACCAATTCAACGTGTACCGGTAACAACGGTTCAGCAACTGCAACAGTATCAGGCGGGACAGCTCCGTTTGTTTATAGCTGGAGTCCTTCCGGTGGAAATGGTGCCGTAGCTTCTAACCTTGGGCCCGGAACATATACAGTTCTTATTACCGATGCTAATGGATGTACTTCTTCAGCGCAGACTACTGTTCAGGCAATTGGTTCTTTCACC
>CAUJFJ010000142.1 GCA_963169675.1 Bacteroidota bacterium | reverse complement strand
ATCGCCTGAATCTTGCTCTTCAATTCTCTGGCGTAACTGGGATAATAAGGAAAAAGCAGCCGAAGCATTGAAGCTGACAGCAACCGATATGCAGGATCTGAAACTGGTGGATGGTATTGTGAAAGAACCACTTGGAGGAGCGCATTCCAATCCCGAGAAAATGTTCCAAACGGTGAAATCAGAAATCAAGAAATTGCTGCCCAAACTTTTAGAAATGGACCCCAAAATCAGGGTGGAGAAAAGGATCGAGAAATTCTGTTCCATGGGAGTCTATACAGAAGGTTAATACCCTGTAAATTAATTAATTCCATTTTCAGGACAATAAAATTCCTGTTGAAAACTATTTATCTTGCGGAGAGGCGCTGCTTAAGCCTCATTGCGTAATTTTGAAGTATTATGAACGAGTCAGAAAACACAGGAGCTGCCAAACGCAGAACCACTGTTAAAAATATAGTCCCCGGAGCATTATCACAACAGCTTGGAAAATTACCTCCACAGGCTGTTGATATTGAAGAAGCTGTTTTAGGTGCATTGATGCTTGAAAAGGACGCTTTGTCTGCCGTAATTGATGTATTACGTCCCGAAGTATTTTACAAAGAAGCGCACCAGAAAATTTTCAATGCCATTCATCATTTGTTTCATCGTGCTGAACCAATTGATATTTTAACGGTAACACATGCGTTGAAAAAAAGTGGTGAACTGGAAATTGTTGGTGGTGCATTTTACATTACACAACTTACCAGTCGAATTGCATCTGCAGCAAACATTGAATATCATGCAAGGATTATTTTACAGAAATTTATTCAGCGCGAATTAATCCGAATTTCAAGCGAGACCATAAAAGATGCCTATGAAGATCATCAGGATGTTTTGAGTTTACTCGATACTGCCGAGAAAAATTTGTTTGCAATAGCCGAAGGAAATATCCGAAGAAATTTTGAAGATATGCAGTCTTTAGTTTCCAAAGCAATAAAGGAAATTGAAGTAGCTAGTAATCAAACATCCGGAATTACCGGAGTTCCCAGTGGTTTTACAGAACTTGACCGTGTTACTGCAGGCTGGCAAAAATCAGATCTTATCATCATTGCAGCCCGTCCGGGTATGGGAAAAACGGCATTCGTACTTTCTATGGCACGCAATGCAGCCGTTCAATTTAAGAAACCGGTTGCCTTCTTTTCATTGGAGATGTCTGCTGTTCAGTTAGTGAATCGTTTGATCTCGAGTGAAACAGAAATCACCTCTGAGAAAATCAGAAAGGGACAACTGGCAAATCACGAATGGGAACAATTAAATGCTAAAATAAAACCGCTTACCGAAGCACCACTTTATATTGATGATACTCCTTCCCTCTCTGTATTTGAACTCCGCGCTAAATGTCGCAGGCTGGTAGCAGAAAAAGGTGTTTCCATGGTAATTATCGATTACCTTCAATTAATGGTTGCCGGTGGCGATAACAGAAATGGAAATCGTGAACAGGAAATCAGTACCATCTCCCGATCGCTGAAAGCCATTGCTAAGGAGTTAAGCATTCCAATTATCGCACTATCTCAGTTGAGCCGTGCTGTGGAAACCAGAGGCAGCACCAAACGTCCACAGTTATCGGATTTGAGGGAATCTGGAGCAATTGAGCAGGATGCCGATATGGTAATGTTTATCTATCGTCCGGAATATTATGGTTTGAGTGAAGATGAAAATGCAAACTCAACACAAGGAATTGCAGAAGTTAACGTTGCTAAGAATAGAAGTGGTTCACTGAAAACCGTAT
The DNA here is from genome assembly GCA_963169675.1 of Bacteroidota bacterium. Classification (GTDB taxonomy): domain Bacteria; phylum Bacteroidota; class Bacteroidia; order AKYH767-A; family OLB10; genus JADKJB01. The sequence continues at coordinate 2,421 of CAUJFJ010000142.1, read as the reverse complement.
CGCTGAAATTCATCGGCCATCTTACCAAATTCGCCGACCTGGATGGTTATGATTTTGTGGATGACTCTGTACCGATGGCTCCCAGAGCACTCGATTCAGACAGGGTTACCAGAAAATCGAGGTTGAATGATATGGAAGATGAGCCCCCATTTTAAACTATGAAAAAACTACTATTGGCATTTGCTTTTTTGTTGGTATGGATGAATTCTTCCATTGCCTCTCACATTCTTATTCCAATGGATGAGACTCAAAAAAATCACCTGAAGGCTTATGGAATTGCCTATTGGGAATTGCAACATCAGGGCGGCACTTTGGAATGGCTCTTGAATTATCAGGGAGGCAGTTTTCTTTTTCTCTATTCTAAAGATATTGAAAAGGAATGCAATATCAGAGGCGTGACTTACAAAGTAATTGCGGATGTTCAGGCATCTCAAATACGCCAGGAAATTGCCGATCCGGAAGTGAATATGGAGCTTGTGAAACTTGAAAAAGCACCTAAAATTGCTGTTTACTCCCCAAAGAATAAATTACCTTGGGATGATGCCGTGACGCTCGCATTGACTTACGCCGAGATTCCCTATGAAATAATTTATGATGAGGAAATTATACAAGGCAAATTACCACTCTATGATTGGCTTCACCTGCATCATGAAGATTTTACCGGCCAATATGGAAAATTCTATGCCATGTACCGCAATGCACCCTGGTATCAGGAGCAGGTTCGAAGCATGGAATCACTTGCAAAGAGTTTAGGATTCAATAAAGTTTCGCAACTCAAACTTGCGGTTGCTCATAAAATACGAGACTTCACCGCAGGCGGTGGCTTTCTTTTTACCATGTGTTCCGGAACCGATTCGTATGACATCGCGCTTGCCGCAGAAGGTCTCGATATTTGTGAAAGCATGTATGATGGTGATGGTACAACGCCCGATTACAATTCAAAACTCGATTACAGTAAAACATTCGCATTCCAAAATTTCAAGTTGAGTACCAATCCCATGGAATATGAATTTTCTAATATCGATGTGAAACCACAAAACAGGATGTCGAGGGATAAAGATTTCTTTACCTTATTCGATTTCTCTGCAAAATGGGATATTGTCCCTACCATGCTTTGTCAAAATCACGAACAGGTGATTTTCGGATTCATGGGACAATCAACAGCATTCAATAAAGAATTGGTTAAGCCCGGAGTCCTGATTATGGGTGAAGCAAAAGCTGCAAATGAAGCAAAATACCTGCATGGCGAATACGGCAAAGGCACATGGACTTTTTATGGCGGCCATGATCCCGAAGATTACCAACACATGGTTGGAGACCCTCCTACCGACTTAAATCTGCATCCGAACTCACCCGGATATCGTTTGATCCTGAATAATATTTTGTTCCCTGCTGCTAAGAAGAAAAAGCAGAAGACGTAAACCTTAGTTTAAAGTTTTATTACTTTTCGTGATGAAGTCAACTTGTTGTTGATTCTGATGAAGTAAACACCCTGTGATAAATCGGAGATATCAATTTCAGTCGTATGTGTAGGTGAAATCTTAAGTGATTTCACTTCTTGCCCGTATATGTTGAATAGATTTACGAAGCTAACTTTTTCTGCTGTCTCCGTTAGCCGGATGGCGACTTTGTTATTGGTGGGGTTTGGGAAGATGGAAATATTTCCTTTAGGGATTTCCTGAACACCTGTTGGCTGTATAATTTTGGTGACAGCAGTATTGGTGATGACCGGATTATTAAAATCAAAATAAATTGCTGCGAAGTTTTGAATGGAATCACCCACTGCAACAGTTGATTTAGGTTTGATGCGGTAACGAACAAAACCATGACTCATTGGTTCATTGATGTTGCTGTCGGGGAGCAGAATATTATTCATCACAAACTCGAGATTACGTTCATGGTAGACAAACCGAATATCGGCAGGATGAGAAGTTGATACCATTTCCAGGGTACTTAAATCGAGGCGGGTGGTATCGAGTGGATTTAAAATTTTAACGGTAAAGGCTGTGTCGTTGCCGGTATTCTGATATCTGATGATGTATTCCAGATCCGGTGGAGTCGGCATTTCATAATCATAAATGAATTCCCTGTTGACAATAATATCATTCGGATCATAAGAGCCGGTAGTAAACACCTCCCAAAAACTGGAATTACATCCCGGGTTAACATCGTTAACAATGGGCAAAATCATTGCTCCGGAATTAATGAGTGTGCCAATAGGCAGTCCGGTATTCACATTTACGGTTATGGTAATTTGTCCAGATTGAAAAGGATTCATAGTACCTAAAACGAACACTACCGAATCGGGAGTTATAGTTGTTGGTGTTATACTGGCCGAAACAAACGATACATTATTGTCAGGATAAAACACAATGGTTGGAATCAGTGTTGTATTACCCAAATTATAATAATTTAAAGCAT
>CAUJFJ010000141.1 GCA_963169675.1 Bacteroidota bacterium | reverse complement strand
AGAATTTTATCAGTAACATTTTTCTTTTCCTTAACTTTCAATGCAAACATCAATGGAAGGAATACCAAACTAAACCCGACTATTCCGGTTACTATGCCAATTGCAGCTCCTGGTAAGTGTAGGAATTTGAGAATAATTCCTGTGGTTAATAGCACAGCGGAGACTATCCCGCTCACAATCATTATTTTTTTCATCTTGTAGTAGTTTTTATTGTTCAGGAGAAGTTTTGTTTCCGTTTCAATTTCACGTAATTCCTTCTTAAAGAAACTCCGGATTGTTTCGGAATAACATTGTTCGAAGTCCCCGTTTGCTTCGAGCTTCTGTTCAATAATACAGCATATATGATCAAGCAGATCATTCTGTAGTTCCTCCATCCCGATTCCACGTGCGCGAATGTCGTCGAGAATAAAGTCAATTTGCTTGTCAGTTATGCGGTACATAAATTATTCAATGAGTTATATTACTTGTCAAGTACTTATTTAGAAGCTTCTTAAAACTAGGCTGTTTTAATATCCAGTAAATATTTCATGGTGTTCATGAAGTCTGCCAGCTCGCTGATCTTTTCCTGAGATTTTTGTTTCCCGGAAGTACTCAGACTGTAATATTTCCGCACGCGTTTGCCGATAAATTCTGTTTCAACAGAAAGTAATCCATCCGATTCCAAAGCATGCAATGTTGGGTATAAGGCACCTTCTGTAATTTGTATTTTATCTCCGGTAAGTTCTTTTACCTTTTGGGTTATCTCATAACCATACATGCGGTTGTTATCCGACAAGAGCTTTAAAACAATGGTTTTTAGCGTCCCTTTTATAAGTTCTGATGAGTAGATCATGGTAATATTTGAATTGTATAACGCAAACATACATAAGAATGTTATGCATTGTTGATTAATGTATATAATTATTTTATAAACAATTGAATATTAGCATAATAAATTTATTTGAGCTATCGGATTTCTTCCAAAACCGTTCATTTAATACTATTCAGGAACATCGTTATTGCTATTATTCACCACAATTGGTTATTGCTGCGTAACCGTATCTATACCAAATTTGGTGATTGGTGCAGGTTTTATGCCTGATGAGGTTTTCAGTTAAGCAGTCGAAGTGGAATTTCACTTTTATTGTTACTAATAACCTATCAATAGTTAATGCGGATACTAATTAAAGAAAAGTCATAATTTCATTTTAATAATATGAGAACCCTAACCTTGATGCTTTTATTTATAGCATTAACATCTAAGTTAATTGCTCAGCCCGAGTCGTCATTAAATGAATTGCTATCGATATGTAAGAAAGCAAAAACTGAGTCGGAAGATAATGCCAGGTTTATAAAGCAATTTTGGAAAGCAGAAGAACCTCGCTATGCTGATGCAATTAAATTGTATAACAGTGCGCGTGCTGAATTTGATGGTTGGATTGAGTTTTATAAATTGGAAACAACCATGGCAATTGAAGATAAGTCCTATGAAATTAAAGAAGATCGGTTAAAGACTAAAATTGACGAGGCCTTAAGTGCTGTAAATAAATTTAACAGTTATTACTACAGTGATGGTGGGAATAATGCATCCGTAGCCAGAAACAATGGACCAATAGTTCCAATTATAAATGTATCATCCTGTTTTGATGCCGCTCTCGGTACAATTAAGTTTATTCATGGTGCTAAGAAGGAGAAACAGGAGCAAATGAAAAAAGAACTCCATGAAAAGTTGGAGCGTTATCAGTTAGTAGTATTTAATGAAATTAAGTAGTCCCCAAATCCTTTTATTATGAAAAAATATTTATTACCAATCATTTTATTTATCTGTGGTGCAGGGATGTTTGCATTCACATCATTCACCTCCGGAAGTGTCGATGATCTTGAAGTTAAAATTGAAAACACGCCCGTTGTAATGCCTGCATGTTACAAAGTGTACGCGAATCCGGATGCACTTTCAGGAAGGTATTTTTTATTCAAAATGCTGATCACTAATAAGGGATCTCGTCCGGTGCGCAACATCAGGGCAATATATGAGATACCTAAATTTATAGAAGAAACGGAAATTGGAAAAATAAATGTGCTTAATCCGGGGCAATCGGTAGTAGTGGCATGTTATCCGGTTTTTAATGATGACATTATTAATAAGACAACGTCTTCGAAAGAAAAAACAAAAATTAAACTAGCTACATCAGGTGGTGATCGTGAAGAAGAGTTTGGTTTTGAGATGAAAGGCAGAAATGAATTTTTATATACCTGTGTGAATCCTGAAGAGATCAGAAGCTATCGTGATATGTTTGATAATGATCCGCTGATAGCATGTTATGTTACTCCTGAAGATCCCATTATCAAGTATTATACACAACAAATGCAGCAGAAGGTTTTGAAAGGTGAAACAGCAGCTGTAACCAACGATCCGAAAGAAGCCGTTCGTTTATTAATGGGTGTTTATCAGGCAACATACCTTAGCGGGATGGTTTACAGTGGAACATCGGGTGTGCCTTCTAAATTTGATGACCTTCAATCTATGGTGCAAAGCTTGCGATTACCTCGTGAGGTTGTTACCGGTAATACGGGATTATGTATTGAATTATCAATTCTGTATGCAAGTGTATTAATGGCTGCGGGCCTTGATCCTGTCATATTTTTGATTCCTGGTCATGCTTATCCTGGAATTGTTTTTCAGGGACAATATTATGCTATTGAAGCAACAATGATTGGTGGTGAAGGAATGGGTGGTCGTCAAGATGCTCAGGCAGCAATACAAAAAGGAATGAAGCAATTGGAAGAATTTATTCAAGCGGCTCAAATGGGTGATGAACGTTACAGCTTGATTAATATTCGGGATATGATTGCACAACAAATTACTCCAATGGAATTGAAAGATGATCAGTTCTTGCGTGAGAAAGTTGAAAAGATTGCAGCAGGCTGGGAAAATGGGGCATTGGCAAATGATGTGCAGACTAATTTCGCAAACAATGGTGGTGGCGGTAATACCGGAGGTGGAAACGATGGCGGCGGCGGCGGAGGAGGAAACTCAGGCGGCATGGCAGCTTATTCCGGAAATGTTAACTTCAATTATCCTGCTCAATGGTCCCGCAGAAATAATCCTGCAGGTCAATATTTACCACAGTTGATTCATTCTTTCCAACCTGCAGATAATCTTGCATCAATTCAGGTATATCAGGTTCAGGGAGCTGCAAGTCCAAATCAGGCAATGCAAATCATACAACAACAATTATATCCTACAGGACAAGAAGTTCAGTTTCAACCGGCAGGAAGCGCAGGTGGGTATGAAGTATTCAATGGCATAACTTATAGCAGTAATGGTTCCTTTCAATGGCAGGCATTTATGAAACGTGCAGGCGGTGGAGTTGCCGGTGTGATAATGGGCGCCGGCGCCGGTGGTGAACATTACAACAATATTCTCAATCAGGTAAAATCTTCAATTCGTTAATCAACAGAGCTATTTAAAAAGGAATAACATGAAATCATACATAAAAATAGTTGTATTCGTTTGCTGCTTGTTTACAACAGCATTCGCACAGGAAATAAAGCCCTTTAAGGTTTCTATCGATTTTACATTAGAAGAAAGTGGCGATGCTAAAGTTTCTTATTCAACTAAAATGAATGCATCGCAATGGGATATGTTTAAGAAAACTACCGGAACCAATCAGTCATTGTTGAAAAGAGAATTGGAACGCGCACTGCCGGGATATTTTCTTTCAGATTTTGAATATAAAGAAGATGCCATGAACCGAAGCTACTCACTTACATTTAATGCTTATGGAATGTGCAAGATGACAACTAACGGCAAGTACTCAATCGATCTTGATTCGAAAGACCCTGATGTAACAAAAATTAATGATCATACTTATATGATGATTTCAGAATCATCGGCCGGTGGACAATTGGTGCAGACTACTCAAAAAATTATTTTCCCGGAATCAGCTTCCGATATTACCCAAACCAAAGATTCATTTGGTAAGGCTCATTTTGTTTTCGATATGCCCGGAAGCAGCACCTCCGGAAAATTGATGCAATACGGTGGAATCGGTCTCATGGTGATAGCAGCATTTCTTGGCTTTAAGAAATCTAAAGAATCTTAGTACTCAGTGTGTTTTTTAGTGATCCGGAGGTCTGCGCTTCCGGATTTTTTTTGCCTTATTTTTAGGATTTGGAGTTACTCTCCTTTTGGTAAAACTTTTAATGGGGATCAGATGTTTTTAATATTTCAGTTACAAATCCATGAATGCAACAGATTCTATCCCAGCAAGCGACTATTGTTATTATAGCGGATTACCCTCTCCGGCAGCATATATGGAAGCCGACGAAGTTGTTCCTGAACTAGCAAAAGAACCTTTGACGCCGGAAAGCATCGACCGTATTATTGAAATGGCCTGGGAGGATCGCACTCCATTTGAAGCAATCAGAGTTCAGTTTGGGTTAAAAGAAGATGAGGTCAGATTGCTGATGAAAAGCCAATTGCGTTTTAAAAGTTACATTTTATGGAGAAAGCGTGTTGAGAAAGGAAATACCAAACACCATTCGAAAAGAAATCCGGAGATCGGAAGGTTTAAAGCAAACAGGCAAAGGTCTATATCAGGGAATAAAATAACGTAATAAAAAAGCCCCGACAAATTTTTTGTCGGGGCTTTTTGTTTCTGCTAACAGATTATTTTTTTACGATCCTTTTTGTAATCACATTTTCGGCAGTAGTAATTTTTACCATATAAATTCCTGAACTGAATGAAGACAGATCAATAGAATTGGAGTATACATCCGGATTAGCGATTAACTGCCCGGTAGTGTTATAAACAGAAATTTCCAATATTCGCTGACCGTTAGTATCCATCATTACACTACCATTTGTAGGATTTGGGTACATGGTAACGGATTTATCTTCTGCTGCATTGTCTGCCAGACCTACAGAAACAGGACCGTAGGTTAAATTCAGAACAGGTGCAAAATCGGGATCAGTTGCATCAGTAAAGGTTACCAGACCGGTTGCACCGGATGCTGAAATAATAAATTGTGTTAAAGTATCATTCGTAATGTAAGGCAACAGGGAAGCGGGAAGTTCTAAACGAATCCAATGTCCGTTGTCTGCTGTTGACCCAAACTGACAAGGAGTATCGGTTGCATCTCCGGGTGAAGTGTAATCAGATGCTTCCACATCAACCGAAGCACTGAATGCGCCATTCACTATACGAACCTGCAAATTTCCTGTTGATGGATTTGCACCTGAAAGTGCTGACCGACGAAGAAAAATGCTTGCTTTTGAAATGCCTGTATCAGGCATTGCCGTTGTATTGAATGAAAGCACCGTAGCAAAATCTTCGGTACCACTATTTCCCAGCTGTAGCTGCGATGAAACTGTTCCGGCATCCGATACCGATCCATCTCTGGTTCCACCTTCAGAAAGAATATACTGATCATCCATCAAAATTTTATGATAGAATTTTTGTGTGTGATAGTCGAGGAAAACGCTGTATCCTTCCGGAGTCAGATGAAAGCAATCTCTGAAAATAATATAGTTTCTCATCGAAGCTTTTGGTGAAGGATAAGTTGGAAAACCATCCGGTAAAGGAGCAGTTAACGGAGCATATGTTCCTCCGGGTGGTACACTTAATGCTGTGTTTTGCCCATAGGCATATTGCATCAGTCCAGTAGCTCTAACAAAGTCCACTTGAGGATCATTTGCTGCAAGCGTATCCATTGTTACCGAATAGCTGTTCAGAATAGTATTTAATTGAGTGAAATCCGGGAAACCCATTCCTTGCCAGGTAGCATAAAATGGATGTGTACTTTGGAAGGGTGCAAGTTCACCAATGATTTCACCAAAATTCGGATAAGTGTAACCACTCCATAAAATACGCACTCCGGGCTTTGCTGTTTTAATAAAGTCAATGATGTAAACCAATCTTGCATAAACAGAATCGAGAAGTGAATCGGTTTGTGATGGTGTGTAGTTAATATTCCAGTTTCCTAAAACATCATTACCACCTAAACTTAAATGAACAAGATCAATATCTGGATTTAAAGTCAATTGATTTTGTATTTCTGCCAAACGGGCAGGATCAACAAAGTCGGTTGTCTGTGTTCCATTTTGTGCAAGGGTGGCATTGGTGAAAAATTTGTAATTGGAATGACCCCATTTTTGAAATGTAGTATTAATGGTATTGTCCGATCCTAAAAATTGCGCCCAGCTATCGCCGATAATCATTACCCGGGTAACGGGTGTTTCGGAGCATTGTGCAAAAGAAAGGTAAGGGATGATGGTCGCAATTAAAATCAGAAGTTGTAGTGGTTTTTTCATAAATGGTTCAGGTTAGATTCATTAAATATAGGAATAGGAACCAATTACAGGCAATAAAGCATGAAAATAAATTTCTATTTCTATTGATATTCAATTAGATATGAAAAAATATGAAGATTCCTTTTTGTTTTTAAACCGAGTTTAGCTTATTTTGTATCATTAACTAAGATGAAAAGACTGTTATCTGCTGTTTTGGTCTGTGCCGTATTGCTGAGTTCTTTCAGCGGTATGGTCTCATTTGCAGGATATCAGTTGAACAAGAGCTTTATCGCTAAAGTACTTTGTATCAACAAAGAAGTTCCCAAAAAGAATTGTCAAGGGAAATGTCATTTGAAAAAAGAGCTTGAGAAACAAGAAGATCAGCAAAAAAATTCTGGCAACACGATTGACGATAAACAATTCAATATTTTTAATGGAATTGTTTCAATCATCGACTTCAATAGTTTGCCAATTTTCGTTTCGGCAAAATTCCCTTTAAAGAATGCCTCTTTTTTCAATAAGCCGGTATTAAATTCGGTTTTTCATCCGCCGGCAATCGCAGTCTGCTAAGCGATTATTTATTCTACAATTTCTTAATTACATGTTTTCGGGCTAAGGTGCTCATGCAATTTAATTTGCGGGTATTTTAGTGAAAACCTAAATTCTAAAATCATGAAAAAAATTATATTCATATTTCTCATATTCATTTCTGTAAACAAGTTATCAGCTCAGTCATTAATCTGGAATAATCTCAGTCACCCCGATATGCGGGAAGTTTATGGTGTTGCATTTTCTGCCGACGGAACAAAAGTTCTTAGCGGTAGTGAGTGTACTGAAACACGGTTGAGAATGTGGGATGTACCAACCGGTTCCATGCTATGGGAATATCAGTTATCTTCCACATTAATGTGTACTGCCGGAGTAAAATTCAGTAGTAATGGTAACTGGCTGGCTGCGCTGGAGGAGTTGGGATATTTGCTGATGTTCGACCTTACTTCCGGAACGCCAACTTTGGCCTATACGGTTTATACCGGAACAGTCGGAGCATTCTCGGTTGATTTCTCACCTGCAGGTGACAAAGTTGTAACAGGCTGCACCAATAATAAAATGATCATTTATGATGTGGCATCAGGTGCTCAGTTAAATAATGTAACTGCACATACCGGATATGTATTTAGTGTGAGCTGGTCACACAATGGACAATATATAGTTTCTGGCGGACAGGACAACACTATTAAGCTATGGGATAGTGCCGGAAACTTAATTTCAACATTATCAGGTCACACCGGTGATGTGTATGATGTTAAGTTCAGCATGAATGATGATTTCATTATTTCCGGTTCACAAGATAACACCATCAAAATCTGGGATAGAGCTTCCGGACTGGTAGTGCATACCATAACAGGCCATACGAATGATGTCAGATCAATTGCTGTTTCACCTGATGGAAACTATATTTTGAGCGGATCTACAGATGCTACATCTAGAATCTGGGATTTTAATACGCACAATCAAGTTGCAAGCTTTAATCAGTCCGGTGCAGGAAATATTTATACAGTGGCCTGGTCCCCAACCGAGAACAAAGTAGTTACCGGAGCGCAAAACAATATGGTTTTGTTGTGGGATATTGGCTCACTTGTAGGGGTTAATGAGATTTCTACTGTTTCAAAAGCTGCAATTTCTCCTAATCCTTCCCGTGATATGATTACGATTTCAACTAATGGTTCTGATCGAGAAGAATATTATTTCGAAATCATCTCTTCTTCAGGGAAAATCATGAAATCAGGAGAACTGTTAAACCAGAATAGTATCGATATTTCTGAATTACCTGCTGCTGTTTACAGTATCAGGTTGACCGGTACTGCTACTACTGCCAGAGGATACTTTGTGAAAGTAAACTAAAATCCTTCTGTACTTCAGGAATTTTTATTACTGTTATTTTACTAATTTATAATCCAGTTTAAATATGGAAGCAGTTCTTTATTTGGCATATGCCTTATTTATTGGCGTGGTTATTCGTCGCGTTGTAAAGGTGTTTGGTATAATGGATGAGTTTAAACAAAGATAATATTAGAAAAAAAACAATATACGTCAGGTGTATTGTTTCGGCACCGGCAACAGATTCTTAGCAAGGGAAACTTTTAGCTGGTGCCGTTTTATAAAATTTGTTTATCTTCTTAGCACTTATACAATTTAAGAAAATATTTCAAAAAATTCAATACATGTCAGGTGTATTGTTTCGGCATCGGCAACAGATTCTTAGCAAGGGGATTTTTAGCTGGTGCCGTTTTTATTTGCATCCACACTTCCAATGTTTTAATTTATCAGGTCCGGAATAAAGTAACAAAAACTTCTTCCGGTATCCGTACCAGTACGGATACAGTTTTACCTTCCTTATGGTATTGTGCTGGCTTTCACACCGCCATACCTTTGACAAAAAAACAAAATGAAAAACATCTACCTTCTGCTCTTGCTAACCAGCTTATCTGTGTCCTCATCGGCACAAACCGATTTCTACAAACAATTTGATGATGCCGGTATTGCTGGTTCTTTGTTTTATACATGCACCCCTGCGCCCACCGGATACGTATTTGCCGGAGGCTCATCAGCACTTAGTTTTGACAGTCATTTTCTTATTGCCAGAACTTCTACTGCAGGAGTGGTGCAGCAAATTGTTACTTATCCGGTTGCTGGATATAACCGCATATCAGGAGTGATCCCTACCATAGACGGGAATCTTGCATATGCTGCTGAACTGATAGATGCAGCTACCTTTGCCGGACAGCTCACTCTTTTCAAATCAGATATTGTGGGTAATATTTCATGGATCAAATCTTTTTCATCAACAGGATATTCATTCAACAGTCGTTCTGTTTGTCAGGATGCTGCCGGAAATTATTATATGGTTGGAACAGCAAGCAATACGGCCACCTTTATAAATAATGTTTGTGTGATCAAAGTCGATGTTTCAGGTAATTTAGTGGATCAGAAACTCATTAGTCTGGGTAGCAGCTTCAGT
>CAUJFJ010000140.1 GCA_963169675.1 Bacteroidota bacterium | reverse complement strand
GTAACCGGTGTTTTTGATCAGATTTATCGCGATAATACACCTAATAATTCATCGATGTCTGTCACTTCAACTTATGTTGATCAGGGGCTTGCCACTTTGCAAAATGTATATACCTATAAGTTGCAAACACTCGATCAGTGTGAGTATGCATTACCATTGACGGCTTCCATTCCTCACACAACCATGAATGTTACGGCTGTGCCACAGAATGATGATATCAGAGTTACCTGGACTAAATATTTTGGGTGTACTGTTTCATCTTATGAAGTCAACAGGGTGAACCTGGCTGATGGAACATCGCAACTTGTAGCTACAGTTCCTCCAAATACAACCAGTTACCTTGACCAGGGATTCTATTGTCCGGATGAATATTCATACCGGATCACAGCAACTTCACTTTGCGGAAATGCTTACCTGTCATTGAGTGATACATCGGTTGCTGTTCCGGCAAACCCTTTAGCAGATCAAAAGGTGGAAGTCGTTCGTTCTACTGTAATAAATGACAAAGATGTATTGACAGAGTGGTTGCCTCCGGTACTTGCTCCTAACAGGGTGCTGCAGTACAATGTACTTCGTTCAGCAGATAATATCAGCTTTGTGGAAATTGCAAATCTGCCAGCATCTGCGTTAAGCTATATCGACTATGATACCGATGTGCATCAGCAGGAATATTATTACCGTATTGATGTGGTCAGCGATTGTGAGATTGCGGGAGCGTTAAGCAATAACAGTTCATCTATCTTGTTGAAATCTGACTGGCAGAATGAGAAAACCAAATTGTGGTGGACTAAATATACCAATTGGGATACCGGTGTAGATTACTACATTATTGAGCAAGAGAATTCTTTTGGTCAATGGGATCCTGTGAAGACAGTAAATGGTAATGAAACTCAAACAACATTAGACGAATAGTGCAAATCACTATATAAAGAAGCTCCTTTTATTTAATTCCATTAATGAAGGTTAACTGCAGGGCTCCCTCTGCGGTTTTCCTTTTTTATGGACCTATTTGTGAGCAGTATGTCAAAATCACAGCTTAATTTATGGCTATCTGAAAAATTGATGCAGGAGTAGTTATATTTGTACTTTAATCCCTTACTGAAAAACGCTCTTCCCTATGAGACCCTTGGTGTTGTTTTATTTGCTGGTGATTTATGTGTTGCTTCAATTTTCGTGGTGGGCATATTTACTGCTTGAGCTCAACAGTGAAGTTGTAGAGCAAAAGACCGAATTGTATGAATTGCAGAAGGATCAGGTGCCTGCCCATGAAGTTGATTTTTTCTCCAAAGAGTTGAATCAACGCACTGCAATGGTTGTTGGAGAGGGACTGGTGTTTCTGGCAATTTTATTGATCGGAATTTACATTACACGCAGGTCCTTTAACAAAGAGTTTGCTTTAGCCCGTCAGCAAAAGAATTTTCTTTTGTCGATTACACACGAATTTAAATCACCACTGGCTGCTGTCAAACTGAATCTTCAAACCCTTCAAAAAAGAGAGTTGGAGAAAGAACAACGAACATCTATTATTGCCAAGGCGTTAAATGAAACTGAACGGATTCACAATCTGATAGAAAACGCCTTATTGGCAGCTCGAATAGAAAGCCACAGCTTCCAAATGCATGTGGAAGAATTTAATGTTACGGATTGTATTGCTTCAACTATTCAAAGCAGAATTATTCCCGGTGCTGAGCTTAAAAATATCGAACTCGATCTGGAAGGCAATTTGTACATGAAAGGAGATGCGCTGGCAATTTCCTCCTTAATTTTGAATCTTCTTGAAAATGCCGAAAAGTATACCCATGATAAATCATATATTTCAATTTCATTGAAACAAGTAAAGAAAAATTTAATTATTGAAGTTGGTGATCATGGAATTGGAATTTCAGATTTAGAGAAAACTAAAATTTTTGAGAAGTTTTACCGGGTTGGAAATGAAGATACCAGGAATACAAAAGGAACCGGATTGGGTCTGTTTATTGTTAAACACATAGTTGATTTTCATAATGGCAGTATAGAAGTTCTGGATAACTTGCCGAATGGAACCATTTTTAAAGTAATTTTGCCGGTGGAATAAATGTATCGTTATGGAAATCACAACAGGGAAAGTAGTTTTGATTATTATGGACGGTTGGGGTGAAGCCCCTGCTACCAACAGAAATGCGGTAGCTTCTGCAAATACCCCTTTTATTGATAGTTTATATGCCAATACACCTCACGCACACCTACTAACATCAGGTGAAGATGTTGGTTTGCCTGATGGGCAGATGGGGAACTCTGAAGTTGGCCATTTGAATATTGGAGCCGGTAGAGTAGTTTTTCAGGAACTGGCATTGATTAATAAAGCAATTCGCGAAAAAACAATTGATGCAAACCCTGTCCTTAATAAGGCATTTGAATACTGCATTGTAAATAAAAAGCCGTTACATTTATTTGGGTTGATTTCGGATGGAGGTGTCCATTCACATACCGAGCATCTTATTCATCTCTGTAAGTTAGCCTCGCAAAAAGGAATTTCTGAAATTTACATTCATGCATTTACCGATGGGAGAGACACCGACCCGAATGGTGGTTTGCAATACATGCAATATTTGGAAACCAGTCTGAGCGGTACTTCAGCTAAAGTCGCTTCAGTCATTGGCCGGTATTATGCAATGGATCGCGACAAGAGATGGGAGCGGGTAAAACTTGCTTATGATTTAATGGTACATGGTTCCGGTACCCCATTTGAATCGGTTTCTGATGCAATCAAAGCCTCCTATGCAAATGGTATAACAGATGAATTTATTAAACCGGTATCCATTCAAAAAAATGGAATGCCGGTTGGTACGATAAAGAATGGAGATGCGGTGATCAGTTTTAATTTCAGAACCGATCGCTGTCGTGAAATCACCGAAGTTCTTACGCAACAGGACCTGCCAGATTTCGGAATGCAAAAAATGAAGTTGCATTATGTCACCATGACAAACTACGATAGTAAGTATGTTGATGTGAATGTTATTTATGACAAGGATAATTTATCTAATACTCTTGGTGAAGTAATCGCAGATGCAGGCAAAAAACAAATTCGTATTGCTGAAACAGAAAAATACCCGCACGTTACCTTCTTTTTTTCCGGTGGACGAGAATCTGTTTTCAAAGATGAACAACGCATAATGATTCCTTCGCCAAAAGTTGCGACCTATGACTTACAACCTGAAATGAGTGCTTTTTTGGTTCGGGATGCCTTGGTTACAGAATTGAATAAGGGGGAAGTTGATTTCGTTTGCCTCAATTTTGCCAATGCCGATATGGTTGGTCATACAGGTGTTTTCAGTGCAGCTATGAAGGCTGTGGAGACAGTTGATACCTGTGTAGCCGACGTTGTTGCAGCCGGCATTAAAAATGGGTATTCCTTCTTAATTACTGCCGACCATGGAAATGCCGATATGATGATTAATCCTGATGGCTCTCCGAATACGGCTCATACCACAAACCCGGTTCCATGCTTTTTAATCAGTAAAAATAACCCTGCCTTAAAAATAGCAGATGGCAGGTTGGCTGATTTAGCTCCTACTATATTGACATTGATGGGATTGCAAGTTCCTGTGGAAATGACAGGAAAGGTCCTTTTGAGCAAATAAAGTTGTGCTTAATGGCCTAAAAGTCAAGGTTATTAACAATGGTTTTTTTAATAAGTCCTTGAAAATCCCCCTTTTCGCTAATTTTCGGCCGTATCTTTGTGGATAAGTTGAATAGATAACTTATGCGATGCAAAGCAGCAAAAAAATAAAGCATCTTTTATCAACCTTTGTGGTTGTTTTAGTATTTAGTACAAATCTTAACGCCCAATCCAATGTTTCATTTGCGGTTGGCGGAGGAGTGATGTTTTACAATGGAGATCTTAGTGAAAAAGGCTTCCTGCCAAAGACCGAATTGTTGAACCTTTATTATGGTGGTGACATATCACTGTTATTAGTCGACCGTACTGATTTGTCGTTCCGCTACATGCGTGGAAAAGTGGAAGGTGATGATCGAATTTCGAATGAAAACGATAATCTGGCCCGTAATCAGCATTTCTTTTCTAATATTGATGAGCTTTCGGCGCTGTTACGTTTCAGATTCTTTAGTGTTAAAGATAAACGCAGGTTCAACCCATACGGAATGTTTGGTTTAGGATACTTTTGGTTCAGGCCTAAAGCAGAATTAAATGGTGTGGTTTACGAACTTCAACCATTAGGTACTGAAGGGCAATTTATAGAGGGCGGCGACTATGAAAAGCCTTATAAATTAACCAGTTCATCGCTCACATTTGGTGCAGGAGTATTTATGCGGTTAAACGATAATTTTTCGCTTCGTTTAGAAGCAGCTCCTCAATTAACTTTCACCGATTATCTGGATGATACCAGCACAATTTATCCGGACTCAACGGCTCTTGCTGCAACACCAAAAGGTGAGTTAGCCGTGTTGTTTTCCAGTAGGCGACCAAAAGGATTTCCCGATTCCGGTCGTCGCAGAGGAAATCCCGATCGCGATGATGTAATCGTAACTGTTGGTTTGAGTATTGTGTACACTCCCGGATCCCGCAAAAGCGGTCCTAATTCCAAGCCTGGTATTTTCAGCCAGATTTTCACCGGCAGAAAAGGATGGTGGGGAATGACTCCAAATTAATCGCTGGCAATCAGCGACCCTGTTGCATTAAATCTTCGATAGCTTCCGCTTCTAAAGGAATTTTAGCCATTAAATCGACTGGCTTGGATTCGGTAATCAGAATATCATTTTCAAGACGTATTCCCAAGCCTTCTTCAGGGATATAAATTCCTGGTTCACAAGTAAATACCATTCCAGCTGCCATTGGTGAATAACGATCGCCAATATCATGCACATCCAGTCCAAGGAAATGAGATGTGCCATGCATAAAATACTTTTTATACAATGGATTATTTGGATCCTGAGCTTTCACTGCAGCCTGATTTAACAGCCCCAAACCGATCAACTCTTCTTCCATTACCTTTCCAACTTCAACATGATATTTTTCAATAGTGTTGCCGGGAACCAGCATTGCAGTAGCAGCTTTCATCACTCTGAGAACGGCATTGTACACATCCTTTTGGCGGGCAGTAAATTTGCCATTCACTGGAATACATCTGGTAAGATCGGCAGCATAATTTGCATACTCCGCTCCAAAGTCCATTAGAATTACATCGCCATCCAGGCAAACCTGATTATTATCGTTGTAATGCAAAACATTTGCATTTTTACCTGAGGCAATGATCGGATTATAGGCATGACCAGTAGCCCTGTTTCTTATAAATTCATGGATAATTTCAGCCTCAATTTCATATTCAGTAACACCGGGTTTGGTGAATGCCAGTACTCTGCGGAAAGCTTTATCAGTAATATCCATAGCTACCTGCATCAATTTGATTTCGGTGTCAGATTTTATCGATCGCAGTTTAGCCATGATTGGACCGGATCGTTCAATCTGATGGGCGGGATATTTCTTTTGAATAGTTGCTGCAAAGCGCAATTCCCGGTAAGGAACTTCGGAGGCAAACCGGTCGTTTTCATTGATATTGATGTAAATTCCGGTGCTGTGATTCAGAATCACATTTACGATTGCATCCATTTCTTCCAGCCAGTAAACAGACTGAATGCCGGATGCAGCTCTGGCTTCTTCTTTTGTGTATTTGTGACCTTCCCAAACAGCAATCTTCTCATTGGTTTGTCTGAGAAACAGCACTTCCCGGTATTGGGGCAATGGGCAATCGGGACAAATCACCAAAACGGTCAATTCCTGATCAATTCCTGAAAGATAGAACAAATCGGAGTTTTGACGGAAGGCAAAGGTGCCATCTCCATTACGCGGCATTTCATCGTTGGCATTAAAAATTGCTGCCATTCCGGCTTTCAAATGTGTTGCAAAACGCTTTCTGTTTTCTATAAACAGTTGCTTATCAATAGGTAGGTATTTCATATCCCGATTCGATTAAAGAATTTGATGCCTGTAAAATTAAGATTCAGGAAGGGAAGCGGCAACACACAACTATAAATATTGTTATTTATTTGAATAAGATCAAATCAGAACCTAAATTTGCACCATAACAATCTTTCTGAAAATGAATTCAGCGTTTAAGTTTCTCGACACATCCATTGGTCGTAAAGTATTAATGGCCCTTACCGGTCTTTTTCTGTGTACCTTTCTTATCGTACACGTTTCCGGTAATATGCAGCTCTTTAAAAATGATTACGGACTGGCATTTAACCAGTATTCGGTATTCATGACCACATTCACACCCATTAAAGTGGTTTCGTATCTGCTGTATTTGACCATTATACTGCATGCCATCAGTGGATTCCGTTTAACCATGCAAAACCGCGCAGCCCGCAAAATTGGTTATGGTGCTGCCAAAGATCCACGGTCTTCTTCCTGGGCATCTAAAAATATGGGAATTTTAGGAACCATCATTTTGTTGTTCCTGGTAACACACATGGCAAACTTCTGGTTCAAATACAAATTTGGTGATGTGCCTTATGTTCAATACATGTTGGACGTTAATTCCGGTGAAGTATTAGGTGCTCCTGTGGGACTAACAGACAGCGGACATATGAAGCCACATGAATTAATGGCATCTGATGCAAACGGACAACCGGTAAAACTTGTTATAGTAAGAGATTTGTATAATGTGGTGAAAATGGCTTTCCAGGAAACATGGTTAGTTGTTTTATATCTGTTGGGTATGATTGCACTTGCCTATCACCTGGTTCATGGCTTTCAAAGTTCATTCCAGTCGTTGGGAATTCGTCACCCCTCATATGCTTCCCTAATACAGGGAATCGGAGTGTGGGTTTTTGGAATACTGATTCCTCTCTTGTTTGCAGCCATGCCTGTATATTTTTATTTCATGAAATCCTGATTAATTTAAATACCTTCTGAAATGACATTGAATTCGAAAGCACCATCAGGGCCACTTGCTGAAAAGTGGAATAATCACAAGTTTAATCTTAAACTGGTTAATCCTGCGAATAAAAGAAAGTATGATATTATCATTGTAGGCACCGGACTTGCCGGTGCATCGGCAGCAGCATCTCTTGCTGAGCTTGGTTACAATGTAAAAACATTTTGTGTTCAGGATAGTCCGCGCCGTGCGCATAGTATTGCTGCACAAGGAGGGATTAACGCTGCGAAGAATTACAGAAACGACGGTGACAGTGTTTACCGTTTATTCTACGACACCTTAAAAGGAGGCGATTACCGTGCACGGGAATCCAATGTTTACCGATTGGCTCAGGTGAGCGTAAATATTATTGATCAGTGCGTGGCTCAAGGCGTACCTTTTGCACGTGAATATGGGGGATTACTAGATAACCGTTCATTCGGAGGTGCACAGGTTTCCCGCACCTTTTATGCTAAAGGTCAAACCGGTCAGCAATTGTTGTTGGGTGCTTATAGCGCAATGAACAGACAAGTTGCTACTGGTAAAATACAAAGCTATACGCGTCATGAGATGCTGGATGTAGTGATGGTAGATGGCAAAGCAAGAGGAATTATTGCCAGAGATCTTGTTACAGGTCAAATTGAAAGACACAGTGCACATGCAGTGGTGCTTTGTACAGGTGGTTATGGAAACGTATTCTATCTAACAACCTATGCACGCGGTTCAAATGTTACAGCTATTTGGAGAGCACATAAAAAAGGTGCTTATTTTGGAAATCCTTGCTTCACACAAATTCATCCAACTTGTATTCCTGTTTCAGGTGATCACCAAAGTAAGCTTACACTGATGAGTGAGAGTTTGCGTAATGATGGCCGCATCTGGGTACCATTGAAAAAAGGTGATAACAGAAAACCCGAAGATATTCCTGAGGCAGAAAGAGATTATTATCTGGAGCGCATTTATCCTTCATTCGGAAATCTGGTGCCACGTGATATTGCTTCCCGTAAGGCAAAAGAAATGTGTGATCAGGGAAGAGGAGTAGGAGCTAGCGGATTGGCTGTATATCTCGATTTTTCTGATGCCATTAATCGTCTGGGTGAATCTACAGTTGCATCCCGATATGGAAACCTGTTTGATATGTACAAACAAATCACAGGTGAAAATCCTTATAAAACACCAATGAGAATTTATCCTGCCGTGCATTACACAATGGGCGGACTTTGGGTTGATTATAATTTAATGACTACTATTCCCGGTTTGTATGCTTGTGGAGAAGCAAATTTTTCTGACCACGGTGCTAACAGATTAGGTGCAAGTGCACTCATGCAGGGTCTGGCAGATGGATACTTCGTACTTCCTTATACCATTGGTGATTACCTTGCCGGTGAAGAAAGGAAAGAAGTTTCTATTGATTCTCCTGAGTTTGTTGCTGCTGAGAAAAATGTAAAAGATCAGTTGCAAAAACTTCTTAGCATTAACGGTAATAAAACAGTGCATGAATTTCAACGGGAGTTGGGTCTCATCATGTGGAATCATTGCGGTATGGCCCGAAATGAGAATGGCTTGAAAGAAGGAATTGAGAAAATAAAAGCACTTCGTGCAGAGTTCTGGAAAAACATTAAAGTTCCCGGAGTTGGAGAAGAATTAAATCAGAATCTGGAGCGTGCCGGTCGTGTTGCCGATTTCCTGGAATTAGGAGAATTGATGATGCAGGATGCACTTCAAAGAAATGAAAGTTGTGGTGGTCACTTCCGTGAAGAATACCAGACTCCTGAAGGAGAAGCTTTACGTGATGATGATAACTATGCTTATGTAGCGGCATGGGAATACAAAGGTGAAAATCAACCATCCGAAATGCATAAAGAAGCATTGGAATATGAATTCATCAAGCGATCACAACGTTCTTACAAATAACAATTACAGTTTTTTATTTCATTTAACAGCACAGTAAATAACAAAGCATATGAGTGGTAATATGAATCTTACGTTGAAAGTCTGGAGACAAAAAAGTCAAAATGCCCAGGGTGCTTTCGAAACATATGAGGCAAAAAATATTTCTCCCGACATGTCATTTTTAGAGATGATGGATGTGGTAAATGAAGACCTGATTAAAGCAGGTAAAGAACCTATTGCATTCGATCATGATTGTCGCGAAGGGATTTGCGGAATGTGCAGCATGTACATCAATGGACGAGCACATGGGCCATTAAAGGGTGTTACAACTTGCCAATTGCACATGAGAAGTTTCAGCAGTGGTGAAACCATTACCATTGAGCCATGGCGCGCAACTGCATTCCCTGTTTTGCGTGATTTAGTTGTTGACAGAACCGCATTTGAAAGAATTCAGCAAGCTGGAGGATATGTTTCAGTAAACACCGGCTCGGTTCCTGATGCGAATGCAATTCCGATATCTAAAGAAAATGCAGATGAAGCCTTTTTATCAGCAGCTTGTATCGGATGCGGTGCATGTGTAGCTGCATGTAAGAACTCATCAGCCATGTTATTCGTCTCTGCAAAAGTTTCTCAATATGCCTTGTTGCCACAGGGAAATGTGGAGCGAAAAGAACGTGTTCTGAATATGGTTTCTCAGATGGATCAGGAAGGATTTGGTAATTGCACCAACACCGAAGCATGTGAAGCAGAATGTCCGAAAGAAATTAAAGTAACCAATATTGCCAGAATGAACCGAGAGTTTTTAAGAGCTAAATTGTTCTCCTGATAAGAAAAATAAAATTTATAAAAAAAGAGTTCCGGTTACCGGGACTCTTTTTTTTGACAGTATGGGTAGTGCTATTTTTTACCATTTTCAAGAGTTAAACTTATTGCCTTTGCATGTGCAATAAGTTCAGGGAAAAAAAGCCGGAATTCCTGCTCATAAAGATTGTAATTAGCATTTAGTTCTTCTGCTGCGTGTTCCATATTTGATTCGAAAGTAGTTCGCCTCGACATCCCGGAAAGTACACGGTGGATGCCCTCTACGGAACGGTAAGAAACCAACCAATTGCCTTTAATTAAATGAGGCATCATTTGCAAAGTGCGGTCAGGAAGAATGTCCTTGTATTTATTTAAAACTTCATAAAAATCTGATGCATAATTTTCCAGATTCATTTCAGAAAACTCATGCCAGTACTTAGCCAGAAAGTGATCATAATAGATATCACTGATAACAGGTGCATACTTGTGAAAACTTCCTCTTAGTCGTTTTTTAGTGATTTCAACGATTGGGTGATTGTCGGTGAAATTGTCAATTGACCGATGTAATAGAATTCCCTGGAGGACTTTTTCAGGGAAGTTTAGGTAGCTTTTGCCTTTAACGGAATCAGCGATGAAATTTCCCAGTTGAATTTGTTCATCGGTTCCGGAAAGGTAAAGATGGGCCAGAAAGTTCATTGCGGGGTTAATCTTCCCACCTCAGAAACAGAATGACAGAGCAACCGTTTTGTTCGGCAAGTACTGCAGAGGGGTAAGGGTTTTGGGGGTCGGGATAAGTGCCGACAAAAAAGTTCACGGTGCCTATTAAAGTAGAATCGGGAAGTTCATAATCGTAAACATTCACATCGATATTGGATCCAAAGGGAATCACTTCATAGTTTTCCAAAAGGTTGTAGCGGGTAGTATCATTCGAACCTACGTCGGAAAAGTGAGAATTCTGACTCCAGAAAACAGGTGGATCAGGGGAGGGGTCAGAAATATTGAAGAAAATATCAGCCTTACCATTAACATCGCCGGTAGTTGAATCTATGGCATCCCAGGTATTTCCGGAAGGATCGGTACCCGGGAAACTATTGATTTGAATACCTGTAATAAAAGCTCTTGACTTGGGAGTTATTATAACATCTTCATTGTCAGCAGGTTCAAGCACAGGATCTTCTTGGCAAGCCGTAATCAGTAAAGCGAAAAACAGCATTAAAAATAGTCCTGATGTTGGAAATTTAAACTTGCCTGTAAATAGATTCATACCTGCTAAAACTTAATTTGGCCTTTATTTAGTGCCTGAACTGAAGCAAAAGTATAAAAAAATATGAATCTGAAAGCCGGAGTACTCATTACGGTTGTGAACCTTATATAAATTTTTTCATTACTTGAACATTTGATTATTAAATCCATTATTTTTACTCCAAATTTCTGATTTAAACAAAACAGATACGCTATGGCAACCCGTACTTCTAAAAAAGGCAAAGCTTCAAAACCTGCCTCAAAAGCTGCTCCTAAAAAGGCAAAAGCTGCTCCTAAGAAAAAAGCAGCAAAGGCGGCTCCTAAAAAGTCTGCAGCAAAGGCTAAGTCTGCAGTGAAATCTAAAAAAACTGCAGCTAAGAAAGCACCTGCTAAAAAAGTGGTAGCAAAGAAGCCCGTAAAAAAGGCGGCACCTAAAAAAGCAGCTAAGCCGGCAGCTAAAAAATCGGTGGCTAAAAAGCCCGCTGCAAAGCCTGCAAAACCTGCAGTAAAAACTAAAGCTAAAGCAAAACCGGCTGCTAAGCCAAAAGTATCTGTTAAAGCAAAGGCGGCTGCTCCAAAAGCACCTGCTAAAGCAGCTCCGGTAAAGAAAGTTGTTCAGGCCAAAGCTCCTGCAGCTCCAAAAGCTCCGGCACCAAAGCCAAAAGCGGTTGCTCCGAAGCCTGCTCCTGTGAAAGCTGCTCCTGTTAAAAAGGCAGAAGCCCCAAAACCAGCTCCGGCTCCGAAAGCAGCTCCAGCTCCTAAACCAGCTCCTGCTCCGAAACCGGCTCCTGCTCCGAAAGCAAAAAAATCACCTGAACCAAAGCCAGAAGTTCCAAAAACAGAAGTGACGGAAAAAGTTACTTTTATTCCACCGGCGACAACTATTCGTGAAACCAAAACCGAAACGAAAATTGACAAGGATGGAATGAAAGGTAAAATCACTACCCGCTTGACTGAAATAGATTCAGAATTAGATGCGGATGATGATAATATCGACGATTTTAAAATGCCCGGAGAGAAAATGCATGACTGGGGTGAATTACTTACCCGCGACGATGATGATGAAGACGAAGATGTAGATGATCTGGATGATGATCTATTTTAACTAATAAAAAAAAGCTGCTCGAAGG
>CAUJFJ010000139.1 GCA_963169675.1 Bacteroidota bacterium | reverse complement strand
CTATGAAGTGTTTACTGATCCAAAAGACATGAAACTTACCATGTAACTATAGCGGGATGTAGTCTTGACATTACTGAAAATCTTTTAAAACCATTTTATGAAAAAGTTCATTTTATATTTTGCAGCTATCACCATTCATTTAATTGCTACAGGAAGTGCCCCGGCACAGAAAGTAATTTCTGAAGGAAAATTAATTTATGAAATTTCATATCCTGATATGGAACTGGATGCCAATATGGCTGCTATGCTTCCTACTGAATCTATAGTATACTTTAATGATGAGTTTTCACGTACCGAAACAGCGATGGGAATGGGAATGAGTTCCGCATCTATTGTGAATTCAAAAACCGGAAGTGTTACAACTTTAATGGATATGATGGGAACCAAGTCGGCTATTGTCATGACCGATGAACAGGCCAAAGATGCATTCAAGAAAAGGGAGGCATCTCCATTCAAAGTTGAGATTACCAACGATACTAAAGAAATTGCGGGGTACACGTGTAAGAAGGCAATTCTTAAAGATGAATCAACCCAAACCAGTTTTGAGGTTTATTTTACAGATAAAGTAAATTCTTATGCTCAGATGATGACCGAATGGAAGGAGCTTAAAGGATGCCCCATGCAATTTACAATTGAGCAGGGAGGAATGAAATTTCAGATGGTTGCCAAATCTGTTACTGCAGAAGTGGTTACCGAAGATCATTTTAAAATCCCTTCAGATTATAAGGTTGTCACCCAGGAAGAAATGATGAAAATGTTAGGTGGTTCCAATAAGGAATAGCCACTTATTAAAGCATCAGTTATTCATAATTACAAACTCAGTACGTCTGTTTTTAGATCTTCCTTCTTCGTTTTCATTTGAGACAACCGGTTTTGTTTGTCCGAATCCTTTGTAAGATAACCGGGATGCATTGATGCCTGATTTAATCAGGAAATCGTAAACAGATTTTGCGCGATCATTACTTAGGATCATATTGGCAGCAGCATCTCCTGCAGAATCGGTATGACCATGGATGGCCACATTAACCCGAGGGTTTTCCTTTAAAAATCCGGCAAAATCGGTAATGATATTTTTAGAAGCTTTATTGAGTTCAGAAGAGTTGGTAGCAAATCGGATGTTATTCAGTTTATAAGCACTTCCAACTGCTATTTTACGAAGTTCCAAATCACTCGTTACAACGCCATTTATAGCCGAGTCTTCCTGACCAAAATATTGAGAATTGTAAGCATGACCTTCTTTCTTAATAGTCATGATGTAATCTGCATCAAAACTTACGACTGAAGCATAATTTCCGGTCAAAGAATCATAGTCAACTTCAATGGTTTCAGATGTGGTCAGGTTTTTCATTTCAATTTTAGCAGCCAAAGGAATTTGGTCATTATCACCACGAACTTGTCCTTTTACAAACAACACCTTTTCGGGACGTTTATCTTCCGGTAATTCAAATGAATAAATATCATATCCACCGGCGCCGGAAAGTTTGTTGCTGGCGAAATATCCCTTACGGCCATCTGTACTCACAAAAAAACCAACTTCATCTGATTCAGTATTGATAGGATATCCCATGTTTATTGGTTTTCCCCATTCGCCTTTATCGTTTTTGCGGCACAAATAAATATCAAATCCTCCCATGCCTGGTAAGCTGTCACTTGAAAAGTACAAGGTTTTATTATCGGGATGAATGAAAGGTGATTTTTCATTTCCGTTGGTGTTGAGGCTTAATGGTGTGGCTTTACTCCATGTGCCGTTCTGCTTTACAGTCTTGTAAATATCACTTGTAAAATTAACGGTATCACGGTAGGTGGCAAATAGCAACGTTTTACCATCGGGAGAAATAGAAGGTTGAGAATCCCATTGTTTGGGATCATTAACATTGGGCCCCATATTGGTGATTTCACCCCATTTGTCTTTTATGAATTCAGAGTAGTACAAATCAAAATTTCCATTGTCATTTCGGGTGAAAAATAGAAATCGGTTGTCTTTGCTGATTGAAGCGCCACCTTCATTGTTACTTGTATTCATATTGAATGGAGGAGGCATCACCTGACCTTTATCGAATTCAGTTTGAGCTGTTTTTTTCGATATCATGAATTTTTCTACACTCTTAGGAGTTATGGACCCTTTGCTGACTTCATCAAACCTACGGGTATAAAAACAAAGCTCATGATCGGGAGATATGATTGCCAGATATTCGGGATCAGCACTGGAAACTCCTTTTACCAGTTCAGGGTTGAAAGGAACCGGATTTGCAATCATTTTAGCTCTGAAAAGTAAAACTTCTACTTCTTTATTCTTTGACTCATCTGTTGTTGCAAATTCCAAATAGGATTTAAGATAGTTGGTTGCGTCTGGATATTTTTTTGTATCGTACAGATAAGTTCCCATACGATAATAAACTTTGGCATCGGCATCCGGACAAATTTCAATTAGTCTCGCATAAGCTTTTTTCATAGTTGGGTAGTCCTTTTTCTGAAAAGCTACATCACCTAAAACAAGCCAGGGTTCTGCAAACGAAGTATCTTCTTCGGCAGCTTCCTCACACAATTCTTTAATTACCTTATAATCTTTCTTCGACTTGCGGGCATCTTTGGCATCTTCCAATTTCTTGATAGCCTTTTTCGAATCAGAAACCTTACAAAGGTTGCTGATCTGTGCAGTTCCAATACCAGGAATCAGAATAAAAAGAAGTACTAAAATTTTATATAACTTCACGTGACATTATTTTTTAGGTTTTCCAAAAAGATTTTTCAACTTATCTTCAGCTTCCTTCTTTAATTTTTCTTCAGCTTCTTTTTTAAGTTTATCGGCTTCAGCCTTAGCTTTTGCTTCAGCTTCCTTTTTGAGTTTCTCAGCTTCAGCTTTTGCCTTTGCTTCTGCTTCAGCTTTATATCTCTCTGCTTCCGATCTGGCTTTGTCTTCGAGTTCTTTTTTCTTATCATTCAATTGCTGTATAGCCTGATCTTTCAGGTCTGAAACAGCATTGGAAGCCACATCCTTGACACCAGTTTCAATTTTGGGGTCTGTTACAGTTCCGCCAATCTTCACATTAACTTTAACTTCCTTACCCATGCTTAAATTGGTTCCTGCAGATTGATTTGCTTTGGCAAGTAATCCGGAAACAACTCCGGTAGCAGAACTTCCCATCATTGCAGTTGGTATTTGCATCGCAACATTGTAGTCGATGGTCTGGTCAAAACCGTTTGAACCTTGAACAGTTGATTTTATACCACCTAAGTTGACATCAAAAGGATCAACTGTTACTCTTCCATTTTCAAACTTGAATGATAAATTTAAATCAGAAGCTTTTAATTGCTTGAACTGATCCATTTTCAAGGCATCTGCAACTTTTACCAGAGGCGTAAAATTATTAATGGTAACACCTTTGGTAGTCAATTTACCATCGCCACTCATGGTTTGTATCTCTGGTTCCATTTTTTGGTTGAAATTACCTTTCACACTAACTGTTGACGAATAATTTCCTGAACATTTTTCAGCAATAGGAGCCAGCTTTTGAACTGCCACAAACATGTCGTATGTCTTTTTTATGTCCAAATTGGTAAGATCGAGATTGAAAAAGAAGAATGGTTTTTTTATGTCTTTAGAATCATATAATCCATCCATTGAAATGTTTCCATCAAGTAAGTTAAAGCTGAAATCATTTAATCCTAATGTACGATCACGGATGGCAATATTTCCATTGGCATTTTCCAAAACCATATCATCGTAATAAATACGGTTAGCTTTTGCGGTTAGCTGAAATTCAAGATTAGCAGGAACTTCCACAACTGTCATCGGTACCGTATCAGTTGTTGCCGGAGCAGAAGTAGTTGGTTCACCCATTAGTTCATTCAGATCAATAACTCCTGCATTTATATCAAGATTTCCTTTCAGTAATTCATTCTCACGGAACATATATGAAATCAAGTTGTCAATCCAACCTGAAGCTTTCAGATCTGTCTTGCCCGATTTGAAATCAAATTTATTTAAGGTTACATTTTTAGGATTGAAGATGATTTCACAAATGCCGATGTTAGCACCTTGTTTAAAATCATTGCTTACATATTTGAAATTTTCAAGTGAAAGATTTCCGGCTGCATTGAATTTTTCATATTCTCTTTTTTCAAGTGAGGAAACAACTCCTTTGGCAGTGACATCAGCTTTGAATCTTCCACTGATTGTGGTTCCTTGTTCCAGTGGAACCATTTTACTCACATTGCCCAAATCAATTAATCCTTTAATGCTGGCATCAATCTGCGCATCAGAAACCGGAGTCTTGACCAATAATCGCATATCGAATGGTTCAGCACCCATCTCGGCATGCATACGACTCAGATTGATTATGGTATTATCCGGAACTCCATCCGGGTTAGAAATCTTTAGATCTACCTGCACATTGTTGATTGCAGTTGGTAAATCGGGGTATTTAAACATACCATCTGCAATAATGAGGTTCAGGCCGAAACCGGGCATGGTGGTTTCGTTGTAGGTTCCTTTCACAAATCCATTCAATCCTAATTTTCCTTTCGACTGCACCTTGTCGAATCCGTCGCGATACATTCCAGGAATCATGGAAATGAAATTTTTAAATTCGCTTTGTTTGACATCGAATTTAAGATCCATAGCAATATCTTCAGCAGGCATGGCAACAAATCCATCCACACCTAAAGCAAGGGCATTTAATTCAATCAGATTTTCTTTGAAAGTATATTTGGAATTAACCATATCCATTTCCAAATCAGCTTTCAGGCTTGTTTTAGCTTTGCTGATGTATGAAATACCGGTGTAATCAACAGTCAGTGCGGCAATAGTGCTCATTGTTTTTAAAGTGAACAAATCCTGCGTGAAGTCGCCTGAACCTTCATGATTAAAGCCATTCATCAGCATGTGAAAACCTAATGATTTATCATCGTAATCGATATAACCATTTTTTACTTCATATTTTTTTAGAGCTGCTTTAAACTTTGCCGGTTCACCGGTTGAAGCGGTGGTATCTGTTGATGGTTTGGCAATGTCCCAGTTTGCTTTGCCATTTTGTAAAACCTGAAGCCTTATTTTGGGTTCATCCAGAAATACACCACGCACAGTAATCTGATCACCGGTAATAACACTCATAATGTCGACAGTTACAGATGTTGTTTTGATGGCTGCTAATGTATCTCCTTTGAAATCATCATTACCAACGACACTTAAATCTTCAAGTAACAAAGTCAGATTAGGGAAATTTTTGAAAATAGTTAAATCGAATCCTTTGAAATCGACTGTTGCATTCACATTGTTATTGATTTCAGACTTTACTTTAGCTAGAATTTTATCCTTCATAAGGAAAGGCACAGCAATTAGTAGTGCGATAAGTACAACAAAAATAATGGCAATAATTTTGAGAGCTTTTTTCATTTTATATTGGGGATCAGTGGTATTTTCTTAAGAACGAATAAATTGCCGGATAATTACAGGCTGTTAGTTAGTAGAATGTATTTAAGGCTACAAAGTTAGTCTATGAACCCCTGAATTTCAGGTAAAAAGCGAGATAAAACATCCCGGAAACGGTTATTTTTTCAACATTTGGTTATGAAAAACTATTTTACATAACCAGAAAACTGTTTTAGGATACAAAATAGCTTGTCACAGCTTAGTAAAAGACTACTATAATCTCGATAATCTGGATCGCAATAACTGGTCGGCAATAACCAATGCAGCCATAGATGCAACAATGGGCACTGCTCTTGGAACTACGCATGGGTCGTGGCGCCCCTTGCCGGTTACAATGGCCGGATCACCCGATGCATCCACGGATTCCTGTGGTAGCATGATAGTAGCAACCGGCTTGAATGCAACCTTGAAATTGATGTCATTACCATTGGAAATCCCACCCTGAATACCCCCGGAGAAGTTAGTGCTGGTGGTAATTTTTCCCCCATGGTTCACAAATGGATCATTATGTTCGGTTCCCTTCATGGATGCAGCCTTAAACCCAGAGCCAATTTCGAACCCTTTAACAGCATTAATGCT
>CAUJFJ010000138.1 GCA_963169675.1 Bacteroidota bacterium | reverse complement strand
ATTCATTCCTTTCCAGTCATACACTGAAATTCCTGCTTCAGCAATTGCAGCAGCCGCATGATCCTGAGTTGAGAAATTATTACAAGATGACCAGGTAACTTCAGCTCCTAATGCCTGAAGTGTTTCAATCAAAACTGCGGTCTGGATGGTCATGTGTAAACATCCTGCAATTCTGGCACCTTTAAGAGGTTGTGACTTGCCGAACTCCTGACGAAGCGACATCAATCCCGGCATTTCATCTTCTGCCAGTCTGATTTCTTTTCTACCCCATTCCGCAAGGGAAATATCTTTTACTTTGTACTTGACGAATTTCGTCTCTGCTGATTTAATCATGATTTATGGTATTTTGTGCAAATTTACTAAATAACAGGATAAAGGTCAAATAAGTTCAGATTAACACAAAAAAACGGGGTGCCATTAGTTAAACATGAAGTTGTAGAATCCGGAGCTGAAATAGCGCTATGGAAAATCACTGAAACCGTGGAGGAATTGGTTATTTTGCTTCAAAAAGGAGGTATTTATGCCGATTTACCCTTTTTCAGAAATCAGAATCGATTGGCTGAATGGCTGGCAACCAGAGTGTTACTTAGTAATTTGGGTGTTCAGCAACGGGTTGCATACGATGAAATGGGGAAACCACATCTGGAAGGAGCCGGAAAATTTCTTTCCATATCTCATAGCGGCGATATGATTGTGGTAATAATGCATGCATCTCTCCGGGTCGGGATCGATATCGAAAAATTAGGAGAACGGATTTTCAAGGTGCAGCATAAATTCGTCAATGATTCTGAAAATCAGTGGATTAACACTGAAACCAGAATGGAGCAATTGTATGTTATTTGGGGCGCCAAAGAGTGTGCGTTTAAAATATTCGGACTGGGAGAAATTGATTTCAGGGACCACTTAACAGTAGCTCCTTTTGAATTCGGAGCCAGGGGAATTACTGAAGTTCGATTCAAAAAAGGAGAAAATGATTGCATATTCCGGGTTTTTTTCCAATATTTGGATCAAGTGATGATTACTTATGCTATTGCTTCGTAATTTCACACCCATAATTTTATGAGCGTATACCAGCAAATAACCACAAAGAAATCAGAGGGCATCAAGCAATTTGCCGTGCTGATTGATCCGGATAAATCTTCCATTGAAAAGATTGAGAAACTATGCATGCTGGCTATCGACAGTGGTGTTGATTACATCTTTGTTGGCGGAAGTCTGCTAACTAATGGCAATTTACCTAACTGCATTCGCCGTATAAAATATGCCTGCAATCTGCCGGTTGTGTTATTTCCCGGAAATGGCAACCAAATAGATGCTCAGGCAGATGCCATTTTATTCCTTTCGCTTATTTCAGGAAGAAACCCGGAACTTCTGATTGGAAAACATGTTGTTTCAGCACCTATCATCAGAGAAAAAAATCTTGAAGCTATATCCACCGGTTACATGCTTATTGAAAGTGGCAGGCCTACTACGGCTCTTTACATGAGCAATACATTACCAATCCCATCCGACAAACCCGACATTGCCGCATGTACAGCTATGGCCGGTGAATTACTTGGAATGAAAATGATATTTATGGATGCCGGAAGCGGAGCAACTTTTCCTGTTAATGAGCAAATGATCCATGCAGTCCGGAAATCAGTTGAGATTCCTTTAATTGTTGGTGGTGGAATCAATACTCCTGAAAAAGCTGCCTCTGCATGCAGAGCCGGTGCCGATATGATCGTGGTCGGAAATTCTTTGGAATCTGATCCCGGAATTATAAAGGAAATAGCAGATGCAGTAAAAACTATTAACGTAAGTTAAGTTTTACATTACCATAAATTCACTCTTTCGAATTTCTTTAGCGTTTTGTGAAAAGCGTATTTTGAATCTTCTGCTGAAATATGCAGGATCCTTGAAACCTACTTTAGAAGCAATTTCCTGAATATTATCATTCGTAGTGCGCAATAAAAAGTGAGCGTGTTCCAACCTCCTGTTTTCTATATACTCCTGTAAATTATGATTGGTGAGTGTTTTAAAAAATTGTCCCACATAATCCTTAGAAACATACGCTAAAGATGCAATTTTATGATTCGACAAATCCTTTTCAAGATTTTCCTGAATATACTGAATGATACTGATCAGTCTTTTATCCAATAAAAATTCGAGTTTTTCAACATTCACAGTGAGATCAGGTGATGTGAATATAAACCTGCATAAATGCACAACCAGCTCCTCCGTTAATTTTCTGGTTAATGTAACCCGGCCAATTTGTGATCCTTCCTCTTCATTTAAAATCTTTTGTAACAAATCTGAAATGGTTTTATCAGATCCTAAATTTAAACACGGTAATTGAAGAATAGGGAAAAATGGTATTGCTCCATGTACTAAAGCATCTAATCCAAGAATTGTAAATACATCCTTATCTTTGGGCAGCTGCGATAATCCAATTGGTTGCAGGTAAATCTCACGTTCTTCAACAGATGTAAAACCTTCATGACCCATCACATGATATGGGCCACTACCATGTCGGAAATAGATGGGCTGACCTCTCGGAATAAAATATAGAACTCCGGGCTCAAGCACCTGATGGTTGATGCCGGCACTAAAAAATCCGGAATTAACCTGAACCAGGACATCTTTCTGCTCAAGAGTATTTACCAGTTCAACAGGTTTAATCACCGCCCGTTTACTGGCTTTAATATATTTGACATCTAAAGCATCAATGATTCTGTTAAAATTCTCGCTTCTGAAAGGCATAAATCACATACATTACCTGACAAATATAGAAATATACTCCAAACATGCAAAAGGTTAATCTAAAAATAATACAATTCTATTACAATTCTACTGGTTCCGAAAATTATCAATGTTAGCCGATTAGGTTGATTTGTTCTAAATATCAAATTCATATAATTCAATAATAAATTGAGTATAACAGAAATAGCTGGTTTCATTTTCGGTATTGTGGGGATCTGGCTTACCATAAGAGAAAACGTGTGGTGTTTCCCAATTGGGATCTTAAACGTCACTATTTCCTTCTTTCTTTTTAAAGATCAACAACTGTATGCTGATGCACTTCAGCAAGTAGTTTACTTTATTTTATTAGGCTATGGATGGTTACAATGGTCAAAGGGACGTACATCACAATCATTGAAAATTACAAGAAGCAGCACTAAATGGATTCTAATGCTCTTTGTTGCAACGGTTGCTTTAGCTGCCTTGATGGGTTATTTGTTCGATCGATATACGGATGCATCATTACCATATTGGGATTCCTCCGCGACAGCAATATGTTTTACAGCACAGTTTCTTGTGGCACGCAAAAAAATAGAAAACTGGCACCTCTGGATAATTGCCAACTGCATGTATATTGGTATTTACATTCAAAAAGAACTTTATTTGTATAGTATCTTATTTCTGATCTATTTAATTTTGGCTTTTTACGGTTTGAACACCTGGAAAAAACAAGAATCAACACAGGCTGAATGATGACGGAAAACAAAATTAAAAGAATAGCTATCATCGGTCCTGAATCATCCGGCAAAAGTGCTTTGAGCCGGGCATTGGCCATGAATTATAAAACCACCTGGATTTCTGAATATGCAAGAGAGTATCTATCCCGAATAGATCGTTCTTATTTGGAATCGGATATTATAACTATTTACAAGGAACAATGGGAGCTGGAAAGCAGCGCTATAAATGAAGCCCATAAATTTTTATTCATTGACACAGAATTTATAATCGGAAAGGTTTGGTACGAGCATGTTTACAATAAACCATGTACCTATTTCGATAATATGATTAAACAATACCCTTATGATTTTTACTTGCTCACTTTTCCTGACTTACCCTGGGAGGCTGATCCACTTAGGGAAAATCCAGGCAAGGGACTATACTTTTTTGAATGGTATAAAAACATTCTGGAAGAACACAACCTGCCCTACTCCATTGTTTCAGGAATCGGTGACGATCGGTTGCAATGTGCAGTTCAGGCAATAAACCAACACTTTTATGGTTCGTAGTTTTTAATTGCTAAAAAAACACGTTTAATCCGATCATATAATTTCTGCCTGCCTGTGGATAAAAATAATTTTCCGTTGTCAGCTCTCCACTATATAAATAACTGAAAGTATATCCATTCGACTCATACTGATGATCGAAAACATTATTTACCATTGCAGACAAACTTATCTCCTTTACAAATCCCGGATTCCATTTCCAGCTTAATCTAAAGTCAGTTAAATAATAAGGATCTAGAGAACGATTTGTATTGGATGTATTGTCGAGAAATTGTTTGCCTACATATTTATTAGCCAAAGCAATCTCTACCGATTTTAAAGGTTTGTATACAGCACCCAAGTAACCTGATACGGCCGGAGAAAAAGAAATATCTGTTTCAGAATATACCCGGATCAATTGTCCGCCATTATCATAATCATCAATATACTCTTTGAAATTCTTAATTTTATTTCTGCTTAAAGTAACGTTTGCATTAAATTGCAGCTGGTTGATGGGCATCCATGTTACTTCTGTTTCAATGCCTTCCCGAAAGCTGGAGCCAATATTTACTCTGGTGTAATTACCTACATCATTCAACTTTCCAGTCAACACCAATTGATTATCATATAACATCAGATAATAATTTACACCGGCTTTCACTTTAGCATTTTTAAATCTGTAACCGGCTTCAAAATCATACATTGATTCATGCTCAGGGCGACTGGTTGTTGTTGATTCGGTATAGTCATCGCGTGATGGTTCTTTATTGGCGGCGCCACTAAAAAAATAAATTTGATTTGATTCATTAAACTGATAATTGATACTTATTTTAGGATTAAAAAAGAACAACTTATCGTTTTGTGGCACTGGCTGTCCCAAATCATCGAGCCCTTCAAATGTGTATGAAACTGATCTTATTTGCATATCCACCAGCAATTGAAATTTTTGATTGACCATCCAGGTTGATTTCCCGTAAGCTGTAAAATCCTTTTTCAGGCCGTTATTAAAATAATAGCGGTGTGGCTTCAAAACAGGAACAGAAAATTCAGATCTGATAACCTCGCCAAAATGATCACCATCATATTCATTGTAAGCACCTCCAAGAATAAAAGACAAATCAGAGGAAGGGTTGTAATGTAAGGAGGCTACGGCTCCATAAAAATCATTGTCGAGCCACTTTCTTCTTACAATATCACTGGCATCAATGGTATCTCCATTTAAAATAAAATCGGGTAAATTGTAATCTGATAATAATTCATCTTCTTTAAACTCTTCATAAAAACCTCGTCCACGTGTATAATGTAGGGCGGTATTCAGGATGAGATTTCTCTTGAAATCATACGAAAAAAATGCCTGATAGTGATCTTGTTGATAATCATCTACCTGATTCTCGTACGTATAATAATTCCAGGTACGGTTTGTATCCAATGATGCTTCAGGGATTCCGTTCCACGATTGATAAGTTATTTCTTTCCCGGAAAAAACGTTAAATTTCACCATCATTCTTTCTCCAAAATAACCACCGGAAACAAAAAAGGACTTCAGATCGGATGTTGCCCGATCAACATAACCATCAGAAGTTATTCTGGATAATCTCCCATTAAAATTCCATTTATTCTTGAGCATTCCCGATCCGAAAGAAACAGTATTCCGGAAAGTATTGAATGAACCGGCACTGTTTAATGAACTAACAAAGGCAGAATCTGACGGTGATGCCGTTTGTATATTAATACTACCTCCAAAAGCACCTGCGCCATTAGTAGAGGTTCCGGCACCACGCTGCACCTGTACACTATTTACAGAAGAAGCAAGGTCAGGCATATTTACCCAGTACAACAATTGTGATTCAGCATCATTAATAGGAATACCATCAATAGTAACATTTATACGGGATGCATCAGAACCACGAATCCTGACTCCGGTATAACCAATACCAGTACCTGCATCAGAAGTAGCAATCAATGATGGCACCGATTCGAGCAAAAAAGGGATATCTCTGCCGGAATTCGCATCATCGATAATTGTCTTATCTATAGTACTGTGGGCAATGCCGGCCTCCGAAGTAACACGGGTAGCAGCAATAACTATTTCAGAATTGAGTACAATAGCTGCTTCCAGTTCAATATTTTTAACAACAGGCTGACTGTTCACTTCAAAATCATGACTTTGGGTATGATAACCAATAAAGCTGAATTGCACCGTGTAGGTCCCGGGTTTCACTAATTTAATTTCATAGTGTCCTGTAGGATCAGAAATTACACCAATATTTTCTCCCTTGATTAAAACATTAGTACCGGGGAGCGGTGTACCCGATCGTTTGTCTGTAACCAATCCTGAAATAGATATCTGCGCCGATACCTGTGTTAGAGAAAAAAAGAAAACTAGAAGATGTAATAAATTTTTCATGGCCAATTATTTTAAATGGTTCTAAAACAAGAGACCCGTGAACAGCAATACAGCTAAGCTGAGAATTGCGTGCACGGGAATGCCATTTTTTGCAAAAATTGTTACCACGTTTCCTACGCCGGCATTATCCGGATCAGGTTC
>CAUJFJ010000137.1 GCA_963169675.1 Bacteroidota bacterium | reverse complement strand
TTTCATCCTCAAGTTCTTTCAGTCGGGCCATCAGCGAGGCATCCATGCCGCCGTATTTGGCTCGCCACTTGTAGAATGCTGATGAACTCATGCCATGTTCACGGCACAGCTCGGGAACCGGCGTTCCAACCACAGCTTGCTTGAGAATGGATAAAATCTGATTGTCAGTGTATCGGGACTTTTTCATGAAGAATCTCCTTCGTGATAGATTACGAGAAAATTCTATTTTTGAGCACCGCTATTTTTCGGGGGGATTACCTTTCCAGCGGATAACCCGGCCCATCTCCTCCAGAAATCGTTCCTTACGGGTCTTCTTGCTGTGCTTCTCAAATCCGCTGCTGAAGGTACTCTGGCGCATGGGGGGGCTTTCCGAATGACCGGCTAGATTATCTCATGACCAGAAATTAATCAGACCTCCTCTGGCTCGTTATAGTGATTTCCATCCCATTTCAGCAAGTAAAAATTCGGATTTCGCAATGTCTGCAGTGCTATGAACATCACCACCAGCCATATTTTCAACGTACAAGATTTTATTTCCAAGGTATGTAAACGGTGGCTGGCCAGTTGGCGGAAAACATCTCTCCACTCTTAGGACACGAACCGCACCGTCAAGAACAAAACAGGGTTCCAAGTTTTGCCGGTTTGTTGATGTATGATCTGGTACATCCAGCCAAGAAGAAAGGTATCCTGAAACTCCAATTTTTTTAGTTCTAAAGGGGTGAATTGACTTATCGATAAAGCCTGTAACACAGGAATCAGCATCCGGATCTGCATCAATCCGAGCAATACATTCATCAATGATTCCGGGTCGATGCACAGCACAATTGCAATGCATAGTTATCAGATATTTAATATCCTGGCCAATTTCTGATAATGCATGCGTGATTGCATCAATCAACTCTGATGTATCTTCTGCCAGCCCATCCGGGCGATCAATTATTCCAATCCCCATGTTTCCAGCTACTTTTTTAATCCTTTCACAATCCGTACTAACATAAATCTCATCGATTTTTGAAGCTTCTAGAGCATTATACATAGGATAAAAACATAAAGGCCTTCCTAAAATCGGATAGACGTTTTTATGTTTAACAGACTTACTGCCAGCACGCCCAGTTAATAACACTACATTCTTCATCTAGATCCTCAATTAACCTGAATGCATTCACTGCCGCCATAACCAAAATAAACAACATGTACTGTAATTGAATCTATTCCATGCCATAACATTCTAGCCTCTATCACATTACCAGAAAATGCCTCAAAATTCATACGCAGATTCAAATATGATATGAAGTGCAATGCCTGACTAGAAAAATACCTGATTAGGTGTTTGGTATCCAAATCGTATTCCAGGTCGGTTGCTCAATCTTTCTATTGCTGTATCCATCTCCTGCTGTGTAATCATGGTGAAGTCCCGGTTTTTGGGGAAATACTGCCGAATCAATGCTGGTGTCAGCATGATTGCCGATCTGGTCGGATCTCCATTGCAGCATGAGTTTCTCTTGCGCAAATTGTCAGGTTGCATCGGCTATCGTCAACACATGAATGGCTTTTCGCTCGACTGCCTTGCTATGCGCCTGTTTGGGGCGATAGCCGTGCACCCCACGGTTACGAACCAACTCTCAGATGATGGTTGATACGCTTCGGTTGATGACGGTGGCGATCTCGCTTTGTGTGTATCCCGCTTTCTTCGAGGTGTATTTCTGGTATCGTTCTTTTCGGGTTAGGTGTGTAGTTCATCTTTACAATTTCGACTGGCTGGTCAAAAAGGCTCAGATGCTACCGCATCCAACCCTCCTGACCTGCGTTACTCAAAATTGCACTTCAAACTTGAATCCGCCGTTTTTTATCGGTTAAGTAAATAATGAAATTTGTTCAAAATAAAGCCCATCAAATTTCATCCAGTATCCGCCATTCCAGTATATTCTAGACTCTACAACATCATCGGCTTCGCCTTCAAATTCTATAAACACGATATTTTTATCAAACATTTCATTCTGTTCAGCGTAAAATAGTCGCTCTGTTAACACCTTGTTTTTTTTGATCTTTCATAGATGTCGATAGTGAATAAATGCCTGCCATGATTTTTTGCATAATCAATTACAATATTTAAATCAAACGTAACCCGATAAATTCCAGAGTGGTATATTTTATGATCACCACCAAAAACACAGTGCCCTGCTTTATCGATGTCAGGGTTGCAAATGATGGAATCACCTGTTTCCATAAGACCAGTTAAGTTTTTGAAATGCCATGGTGGTAGAAAATCAAAAGTAGTTCTTGTTTTGGATGTAGAAAACTTGGATGCTTCGTTTTGGATTGCGATGATTTCCTGGGCGATTTTTTTAAAAGCAGGAAATTTTTGATCTAGTAAAAGTTGTTCCTGTAAAAAACTATCTGGCTTCAAGATTGTTTTCTGATTGGATGAAAGAGCCCGGGTTAATGCGCCGGCTAGCTCTGTGTGCTCTCTTACAATTTCATATGCTCCCATTGGATTTGAAAACTCATAGAATGGCACATCGCTATTAGGATATAAAATGACCGGTATTTTATGAGCAAGCGCTTCGATTACCACGGTACTAACTGGTGAAATTAAAACCTTTGCATTTGAAATTAATTTTGATAAATTTTCTTGAGAATACTCTATTCCAAAAACGTTTTTAGCATGTGGATGCTTACTTATCTTTAATTCAATATTTGTTTCTTTACATGCATTAATTATATGTTTAAGCCATGAATTATTTATGTTAAATTTTGAATTAGACTTATAGTGATAAGGACTTTTATAATTGCATAACACATAAGGTTTAATTGCTGTCTCCGTTTTTTTTTGAAGTGATTTTTCAATCACAGGAGAACCAACAATAGATATTTTTCTGGGGAGCACCCTGTTGTTCAATACACTTTGAGTTGCGGGTGCGTAGGCCAGTATAAAATCAACTATTCTATATCGACTCGTTTCTGCCCACAAGCATCCTTCGGTAATACCTACCAGTAAGCACCCTCGTTTCCTAAGACTCATAAGCAGGTTATGAAATGGTGAACGAACTGGTGACCAGTCGCAACAGACAACTATTACATCGCCGCAATGTACATATTGATCTATAGCTGTTACCGGGAGAGTTTCAATTCCAAGTAAATCGAATACCTGTTTTTTTGCACCTTGATATATACCTAAAAGTTCTAGATCAAATATGTAAGTTATAAAATTTAATTTCAGGAGTTCACTAATTGCTTCTATGGTGATATTAGCGTGATTTCTATTATGTAAAATAAAATGTATGGACACAGATTGCTATCCCTGTATTTTTATATACAAACTATTATATATATAGTTATCTGATTTATAAAGTTTGATTAATGTTTAAGAAACCTCTTATATGGACGCCACCTGGAGATTGAGTGATTTTATATGTTGGTTTCAGGTATAGGTCGCAGTCTTAATATCCGGTCTGTTTGTGCAGACGGACAGCCTGCTGGCCCTGATGGAATTCGCTGACGAGGCCCTCATCTGAACATCGAACTGAAGTGTTCATTTTCCCTATCAGGTTATCCTCGGCCCTGCCCTATATTTGTCGCCATCATGCAGTGATCGCTTGCGCTCCTTGAAGAAGTTTCTTGCTTAAATTTCCTGGCTACGTGCATCAAATTGCTACTCCCTTGATCCATGAACTTTCCCAGGAACGTATATCATGATTATCGGATTTTTTCCTATAAAACTCCGTACCAGTAGCATGGGGATATGTGACATCTTCCTCTGGAAAGTAAATCATCAACGAAAGCAGCTTCTCTGGCATATCAGTATGCGGAGGAATATAGCAACCCTGTTCCATACAGGAAAACTCAAATCCAAGACGGACCTGAATACGATCCAACAATCTTGCTTTTAAGGCATTCATCGTATACCTGCCCCCCTGGAGAAAATCATCTTTTTTACCAAAACAAATTTGCCATGGTTTCCTTTCCGTCGGGGTACGCTCGGAAGAAAACTGTTGAGTAAGCGCATAAAAATCTGCAACAATTTCTGGTTTGTAGAACAACCGAAACAGATCTTTCCAGATCGGGGATTTTTCCAGAAAGTCGTCGAATTGTCTGGTCGTGCCATTCATATAAAACTTCCCCCCATTTTTCAGGTATCTTCCGGGAAATAATGTTTTATCGGGAAATTCAGCTTGAAGTTTACGAAAAATGGAAGCATCAAACAAATTATGGAATTCAAAAATAGGGAATGGCTCACAAATGACGACATCTGCGTTCATCAAGGATATTTT
>CAUJFJ010000136.1 GCA_963169675.1 Bacteroidota bacterium | reverse complement strand
CAGAGGAAGCAATATTCGTTACAGAGGTTCACAAATCAGAAAGCGTGAGATTGCCATTCCGAAATTTGAAAGAATATCATCCGGAAGTATTGGTCTCTTATATTCACTTGGGATAACAACCATTCGTTGTTTCAAAAAACCGGCTATTGCAGTTATTGTCACAGGGAATGAATTGATTGCTCCCGGAAAAGATTTGCAGGAAGGTTGCATTTATGAATCCAATTCTTTTATGCTAAAGTCGGTTTTAAATGAACATGGGTTTGAAGATATTTCCATTTTTCATGCTGCTGACAATTTGCAGAACACAATAGACATTTTTAAAGAAGCTTCAAAGGAGCATGATTTTGTTTTGTTTACCGGTGGTATAAGCGTTGGCGATTATGATTTTGTTGGAAAAGCACTTAGCAATCAGAAGGTACAAGCGGTTTTTTACAAAGTAAAACAAAAACCTGGCAAGCCAATTTATTTTGGTATGAAAAATAAGAAGGCAATTTTCGGATTGCCCGGAAACCCTGCTTCTGTGATGGTTTGTTTTTATGAGTATGTGCTGCCTGCCTTATATCGTTCAATGGGTTATCCGACGCCATTTGCGAAGGAAATGCAGTTGCCTGTCAATGGTAATTATTCTAAAAAAAGTGGTATGGTTCATTTTTTACGGGCATACACCGACCTGAGAACTGTGACTATTCTGGAAGGTCAGGAGTCCTATAAACTGCTTTCGTTTTGTAAAGCAAATTGTATTGTGGTAATTGATGAAGAAGTTGTTGAGGTCAGAGAAGGAGATATCGTTCGGGTTCAAATGGTGAACCATTTAAACTAGTAACATAATGGATGTAGTTGTAAGTTTTCTTCCACTCATTTTCTTTTTAATAGCCTTGCTTTATTCATCGGTTGGTCATGGAGGTGCAAGCGGCTATCTGGCAATTATGGGATTGCTTCATATGGTTCCTGAAACTATGAAGCCTGCCGCTTTACTGATGAATGTATTTGTTTCTATGATAGCATTCATAAGATTTAGTGGAGTAACAGAATTGCCAAGGGGATTTTTTATCGCTCTTGTTGCAGGAAGCATGCCAGCTGCATTTTTTGGTGCAATGATTCCGGTTTCTGATGAAGTTTACCGGAAAATTTTAGGTGTGATGATTTTAATTGCTGCCATTCGGTTGACGGGTTTTTTTAATGTGCCTGAAAGAGTTATTCAGGTTCCAGCAGGATATATTGCCGTTCTTGTTGGTTTAGCTATTGGACTGGTATCCGGAATCACTGGCATTGGCGGTGGTATTGTTTTAAGTCCACTGCTTTTAATTCTGGGTTGGGCCGGATTGAAACAAACGGCACTCATGTCGGCCTTGTTTATTTTTTTAAATTCTATTTCCGGATTATTAGGACTGGCTATGACCGGTTTTATGCCTGATAAAGAAATATTTTACTGGACTGTTGCAGCTTTTTGTGGCGGACTGGTGGGCTCCTGGATTGGTAGCAGGAAGTTGCCTCCGGCAATGATGAAAAAAGTGCTTGCCATGGTATTGATATTTGCCGGAATAAAACTTATCTTGCAGTGAAATGTTAAAATTGTCAGATGCTACTGCTGTCCTACTTGCCGGTGGGAAATCTTCCCGGATGGGCAGCGATAAAGGATTGGTTGAATTCCGAAACAAACCAATGGCATCCCATATTCTGGAAGTACTTAAAACACTTTTTTCGGATGTAATTGTAATAAGTAATAGCGATAATTATAAGGATTCAGGATATCAGATTTTCCCTGATTCTATACCTGATAAAGGACCTGCCGGGGGTATTGTTTCGGCCTTTGAGCATGCAAATTCTGAATGGATTTTCGTAGTTGCCTGCGATATGCCTTTGATTACTACGGAAGCAATTTTAAAATTGTATGCTGCTAAAAACGATTCTGAAATTTGTCTGCCCTTAACAAAAGATGGAATTGAACCATTATGTGGTTTTTATCATTCTTCCATTCACAAAAAGTTAGTTGAATTGATACATATCGATATTTTAAAAATGCAATTGATCGTTAAGAAGTTCAATTTAAACTTAGTTGAGTTCGATAACACTGAAAAAATATTTCTGAATTTTAATAACAAGGCCGATCTGAATGCCTGGAAAGAGTATGGAGCTTAACGACC
Organism: Bacteroidota bacterium; assembly: GCA_963169675.1. Classification (GTDB taxonomy): domain Bacteria; phylum Bacteroidota; class Bacteroidia; order AKYH767-A; family OLB10; genus JADKJB01. The sequence goes on along the minus strand of CAUJFJ010000136.1, from coordinate 10,482 downwards.
AGGAAAAATTACGCTATAGCCGCCACCTGATGCTGCCTGAATTTGGCAGTGGTGGTCAATTGCTATTGAAACAAGCTAAAATATTGGTTATTGGAGCTGGTGGACTAGGTTCTCCGGTATTAAGCTATCTGGCTGCTGCCGGAATAGGAACTATAGGAATCGTAGATTTTGATATTGTTTCATTAAGTAATTTGCAACGGCAGGTTTTGTTTCAAACCAATGATGTAGGCGCGCTAAAATGTGAAGTTGCTGCAAAGCATCTGCAGGCAATTAATGATCATATTTCTGTGCTCACTTTTCCTGAAAGATTAAACAATCAGAATGCCGATGGTATCATCCGAAATTTTGATCTGATAATTGATTGCACCGATAATTTTGAATCCCGTTACCTGATTAATGATGTGTGTGTGCTGCTGGAAAAGCCTTTCGTACATGGTTCGGTAAACAGGTATGCCGGACAGTTTGCGCTGTTCAATAATGTACTTGAGAATGGAAAACGTGGGGCAACATACAGATGTATTTTTCCGCATCCTCCTGAACCCGGAAGTGTACAAAGTTGTCATGAACAAGGCGTATTAAATACTTTACCGGGATTAATTGGCATGATGCAGGCTCATATTGCTCTTAAGTGGATTGCAAAAATCGGAACCTTTGAAAGAACAATGCTCCACTATTTTGATGGCAATTCATTTGCCTGGAATCAAATTGTGATAGAAAGAAATGATCAGAATTGGCCTGGATTTCCCGTTGATCTTCCTGCGTTTTTAAATTACAATTATGAAGATTATTGTTCCGTGCCATCATCACAACAGGAACTAAATTCCAACAACCTGAAGCATTGGATGGAACTTCAGCAAACTACTCAGATAATTGATGTCAGACAACCCGGAGAGCTACCTGTTATAAATTCCAACCGCGTAAAATTAATTCCGCTGGAATTGCTGGAAGCAAAGGTGAGTGATCTGATGCCTGAAATACCAACTTTACTGGTTTGTGCCTCGGGGTATAGAAGTAAAATAGGAGCAGGTATTTTGGCAAAGAAATTTGGATTTTCTGAAGTCAAAAGCCTGGTCGGGGGCGCACCGGTATTAAACGAATATTTAAAGGGAGAAATGCCATGAAAGAACACAAGAAAAAAGAGGTTTTTATTGAAGGGCCGGTGTCTCCGGAGAAAATTGCAACCAGTATTGCCGGCCACAGTACACAAACCGGAATTGGAGCTCACAGTATTTTTTTAGGGCAGGTAAGAGCAGATATAATTGATAATAAGGAAGTTACAGCAATTGAATATACCTGTTACAAAGAAATGGCCGATGAGATACTCTTTTCTATCAGGGAGGAGACTTTTTCAAAATTTCAATTATCTTGCATGCATATTTATCATTCATTAGGTTTGGTGAAGGCAGGTGAAATTTCATTGTTTGTCTTCACTTCTTCCCGCCACCGTAAAATGGCTATTGATGCATGTGCATTTGTAGTTGAGGAGATAAAAAACAAGGTTCCGGTTTGGGGTAAGGAAATTTTGAGTGATAATTCCCACTCTTGGAAACAAAATACAAGTACGAACTGAATAACCAACTTATGATAACCACTGAAAACCTAACTGATCTTGAAATTGCTACACGGGCTGATATTAAGTCAATTCGTGATATTGCCAGAAAATTGAATATTGACACCGAGTTGTTGGAGCAATATGGAAAATATAAAGCAAAACTTCCGCTTTCAATCATTGATGAAACGAAAGTAGCGAAGTCGAATTTAATTCTTGTAACTGCAATAAATCCAACTCCAGCCGGAGAAGGAAAAACTACTGTTTCGATAGGGTTAACAGACGGATTGAATAAAATCGGGAAGCAGGCAATGGTTGTACTCAGAGAGCCATCCCTAGGTCCTGTTTTTGGAATGAAAGGCGGTGCTGCCGGAGGTGGTTATTCACAGGTAATACCGATGGTAGATATTAATCTCCATTTTACCGGTGATTTTTCTGCAATTGAAAAAGCGAATAATTTACTCGCTGCGTTAATCGACAATAATATTCAAAGCAAATCACGTACCTTGAATATTGATCCGCGTACAGTGGTTTGGAAGCGTGTGATGGATATGAATGATCGCGCACTTCGTCATATCATTATTGCAATTGGTGGAAGCTCGAATGGTATTCCCCGTGAAGATGGATTTAATATCACAGCAGCATCTGAGGTAATGGCAATAATTTGCCTTTCTAAAGATTTCAGTGATCTGAAAAAACGCCTTGGAAATATTTTCATCGGATATACTTTCGATAAGAAACCAATTTATGCCCGTGATCTGAAAGCTGAAGGTGCCATGGCAATTTTGCTTCGTGATGCCATTAAGCCGAATCTGGTGCAAACACTGGAAGGAAATCCCGCTATCATACATGGTGGACCATTTGCCAATATTGCTCAGGGAACCAATAGTATCATTGCTACGAAAACGGGTATGTCACTTTGTGATTATGTCGTGACTGAAGCAGGTTTTGGTGCCGATTTGGGTGCTGAGAAATTCCTGGATATTAAATGTCCCGTAGGTGGCTTAAAACCAAAGGCTCTTGTACTTGTTGTAACTGTTAGAGCACTTCGTCACCATGGAGGAGCTAAGAAGGAAGAATACAATACCCCTAATATGGACTATATCCGCAAGGGTTTCCAGAACGTTGCCAAACACATTGAAAATTGCAAGAAATTTGGTTTGACACCTGTAGTTGCAATCAACAGTTTCTTTTCTGATTCAGATGAAGAAGTGAAATATGTTGTAGAAGAATGTGCAAAAGTTGGCGTTCAGGCAGTATTATCGAAAGGATGGGGTCAAGGTGGGGAAGGCACTAAAGATCTGGCCAAAGCCGTTGTTGATGTTATTGAAAAAGGTACCAATAACTATCATCAATTGTATGACTGGAGTTTGCCGATTGAAGAAAAAATTAAAAAAATCGCACTAGAAATTTATGGTGCCGATGATGTTACATACAGTGCAAAGGCTGCCAGCCAACTGAAAGAGTTTGTCAAACTTGGAGTCAATGGCTTCCCGGTTTGCATGGCTAAAACGCAGAAGTCATTTTCGGATGATGAAACTAAAACCGGAAGACCAACCGGATTTAAAGTAAATGTCCGGGAATTTGAACTTGCTGCAGGAGCCGGATTTGTAGTTCCAATTCTTGGTGAAATGATGCGGATGCCGGGTTTACCTGCTATCCCTGCTTCCGAAGGAATGGATATAGATGATGATGGAAATATTACTGGATTATCATAGAGTGCTCGTGTGTTTTCTGATTTCAGAATATCATTTATAAACTTGCATGAAAACAAATTCTTATAATGGTTTGCTATTTAACAATGGGAATTTTTCTCAGGTAAATGATATGCTTGCTATTGAAGAATCATTGTCGATTGCTATAAATGAGGAGCCTTTTACCGTTACGATGCGAACTCCCGGGTATGAATTGGAATTAGTGCAGGGACTTTTGTTTACAGAAGGAGTTTACCGGCAAAGAATAAATGCTCATCAACTGCAAATTAAATCCAATGGACCAAAAGGATTTATCACAACTCTGAATTTAGTTTTGCCTAAAGAAAATTTATTAAAAGATTTCGCAGCCTCCAGAAATATCATTTCTGCATCTTCATGTGGATTGTGTGGAAGAACTTCATTCGAAGAAACACTTTCAACCAATACTATTAACGATGATGCTAAGGTTGATCCCCGGATTCTGGAATATATGTTTGCCAAAATGTCGGAAGCTCAGCTTGATTTCAGATCATCAGGAGGAACACATGCAGCAGCAGCTTTTAATCTCGATGGCGAAATGATTGCCATATTCGAAGATATTGGAAGGCACAATGCCGTTGATAAAGTAATTGGCTCGTTGGTGTTGAATCAAACAATTTCGAAAGCAAAATGCATTACCGTGAGTGGCAGAGTCAGCTATGAAATAGTTAATAAAGTTCAAGCTGCGGGAATTCCGGTCTTAGCTGCCGTGTCTGCACCATCTTCTATGGCTGTGGAAAATGCTATTGCCGCCGGCATGACTTTAATTGCTTTCTGCAGAAGTAAAAAGTTAACTGTTTATGCTCATCCGGAAAGAATACTACAAACCGAATTAGTTCCTAATAATAAATAAAAGGGATGTCAAAAAATTTAAGTGAATTATCAGGCAGAAAGGGACTCGACAAGAATCTTTTTGAAGAGTATGGCAATGCCTCCGCTGCAACTGGTACACCTGATCTGGAAGATCTGGAGAGATTGCGTGAGGAATTTCTGGTTGGGAAATCAACTGTTTATGGCGCTGTGTCATTTTATGATTTTTTACGTCCTGAAAATAAAGGCAAAAAGGTTTATATCTGCAATGGCAGTGCATGTATGACCGCCGGAACGCAGACCAAATTGCATTCTAAATTGCAGACTGCTTACAGTGAAAATGAAATAGGTGAGATGTGCTGTCTGGGTCGGTGTCATGAAAATAGTGCCTTCCACATCAATGGTAAAAATTTTTCCGGAAATGATATCGACAATTTATCTGCGATTCGTTCCAGTCAGCTACACACCGCTGAGAAATATCATGTAGGAAGCGCAGGGAATCCGATACTCACAGTTGCTCATCCAGAAGTGAACACTTACTATTCAATTCTTACAGATGCATTAAAACGGAATCCAATTGATTTACTTGGTGAATTAAAAAAATCGGGACTTCGTGGTCGTGGAGGCGCCGGATTCAGTACTGCTTTTAAACTGGAAGCTTGTCGGAACGCTGTTGATGAGACAAAATTTATAGTTTGTAATGCCGATGAAGGTGATCCGGGAGCATTTTCTGATCGTTACATCATGGAAGAACGACCTCATTCACTTTTAATGGGAATGATTCTTGCCGGCTATATGACCGGCGCTGCTCACGGGGTGGTATATATTCGCGGAGAATATCCAGAATCTGTGGAAATTATTAGCGCTGCAATCGAAGAGTTGAAAAACCTGGGTTTAATTGGTGATAATATTCAGGGCTCATCATTTTCATTTCATTTTAAGGTTATAAAAGCTCAGGGCGCTTATATCTGTGGTGAAGAAACGGCATTGCTTTCTTCAATAGAAGGGCAACGACCGGAAGTAAGAGTACGTCCACCATATCCTGCACAGAAAGGATTATTTAATAAACCTACTGTGGTTAGTAATGTTGAGACATTGGCAAATATTCCATTTATACTCAAAAATGGTGGCCAGGCTTTTGCATCAATAGGAACAGAAAAGTCGAGTGGTACGAAACTTATTTCACTCGATAGTCATTTTAATCGCCCCGGTATCTATGAAGTTGATATGGGTACTTCGTTGCGTCATGTGGTTGATGTTTTGGCAGGTGGATTTAAAATGCCTGTTAAGGCCATGCATATTGGCGGTCCGCTTGGCGGACTGGTACCTGTATCTAAAATTGATTCTCTCACGGTTGATTTCGATTCTTTTGCAAGAGAAGGGTTTTTATTAGGACATGCTTCGGTAGTTTGCATACCTGCTGATTATCCGTTGATTCATTATATTGAACATTTATTCCGCTTCACTGCACATGAAAGTTGTGGTAAATGTTTTCCATGCAGAATTGGTTCTACCAGAGGTTATGAAATGATTGAGAAAGCACGCACAACTGATTACAAAATGGAAAGGCAGTTACTTGATGATTTGCTCGAAACACTTGAAGTGGGCTCATTATGTGCTTTAGGTGGTGGTGTACCGTTGCCGGTTAAAAATGCATTGAATTACTTCTCAGGAGAGTTAAATGAATACTTTACTGAAAAGAAGGTTAACCATTAAGATATTAATTGAAGGGTTATCAAATATAAGATATCATGGAAAATACATCCATAAAAATAGCATACATCAATGATCAACCATTCCAAATACAGGATGGTGACACCATATTGAAGCTTGTACGCAGACATTTTGGAAAGGATTTTGTTCCTACCCTGTGTGATGCACCTAATCTGGATCCTTTTGGAGCCTGCAGAGTGTGCAGTGTTGATGTTGCATTGGTACAGGGAGGTCCGGCCAAAGCTCAGGCATCGTGCCATACTCCGGTGATGGCAAATTCTTACATCTACACCGATTCTACACGCATAAAAAGATTACGCAAAAATATTATTGAGTTAGTGCTCACTGATCACCCTTTAGATTGCCTAACCTGTGAAGTGAATAATAATTGTGAACTTCAAACTGTAGCAGCAAAAGTTGGTGTGCGTGATGTGCGTTATCCGGAAGGTAAAAATCACCTGGACAGAAAAAAAGATCTGAGTCACCCTTACATGACTTCTGATTTATCGAAGTGTATTAATTGCGGAAGATGTGTACGGGCCTGTGATGAAGTTCAGGGCGAATTTGTTTTAAGTATGGCCGGGCGTGGTTTCGATAGTCACATTATTAAAAGTTATAATGATTCATTTTTCGAATCCGATTGTGTGAGTTGCGGCGCTTGTGCGCAAGCCTGTCCAACCAGTGCAATTTCGGATGTGTTTGAATCGAAATCTATTGCTGTTGATAAGAAAGTACGAACTATTTGCACCTATTGCGGAGTTGGATGTAATTTGGAAGTTGCAGTTGCTGATAATAAAGTAAAGTCTATTCAGGCGCCCTATGATGCTGATGTAAATACAGGACACACTTGTTTGAAAGGCCGGTTTGCATTTTCATTCTACAACCATCCCGACAGGTTAAAAACACCTCTCATTAAACGGAATGGAGTATTTGAACCTGCAACCTGGGATGAAGCCTATGATCATATTGCAAATGAACTAAATCGCATTAAAGCAACTCATGGTCCCGATGCAATCGGTGGAATTTCATCAGCCCGTTGTACGAATGAGGAAAATTATCTCATGCAAAAATTTATTCGTGCTGTAATTGGCACCAATAACATTGATAGTTGTGCACGAGTTTGTCATTCACCAACTGCATTAGGTATGCAAAAAACATTCGGAACAGGTGCAGCAACTAATTCTATCATCGATCTTAAGTATACCGATTGTATTCTGGTTATTGGAGCCAATCCAACTGATGCACATCCTGTAACCGGTGCTAAGCTCAAGCAATTCGCTATGAAGGGCACTGCCATTGTAATTGATCCTCGTCGTACTGAGATGGCACGTTATGCTAAACATCATCTACAGCTTACACCCGGAACAAATGTGGCTTTGCTGAACATGATGTTATATTACATCATTACGGAAAAGCTTGAAGATACTTCATTTATTGAATCAAGAACAGAAGGTTACCAGGAATTTAAGAATCATATTCTGTCTCTCGACATTGCTAATCTGGAGAAAGTAACCGGTGTTGACCGTATGCAGGTAAAGGCTGCCGCAATCGATTATGCATCGGCACGAAATGCTATGTCGTTTCATGGATTAGGTGTTACGGAGCATTCACAAGGTACTTACACAGTAATGTTGATTGCAGATCTGGCTATGATTACCGGGAACATTGGTCGCCGGGGTGTTGGTGTGAATCCTTTAAGAGGCCAGAATAATGTGCAGGGTGCAGCCGATATGGGGTGTCAGCCACATCAGGGTGCCGGTTATCTCGATAGTTATGATCCGGAAATAAATAAAATGTACAGTGATTTTTATAAAGTGAAAGTACCTTTTTCAAAGGGAATGAAAATCCCTGAAATGTATGATGCATCTATAGCCGGTAAGCTAAAAGCTTTATGGTTAATGGGTGAAGATAATGTGCAGACAGATCCAAATACCCAGCATGTTATGAAAGCAATGAGTAATCTCGATTTACTTGTTGTGCAGGAATTATTTATGACAGAAACGGCAAAAATGGCTCATGTTATTTTACCTGCTTCATCATTTCTTGAAAAGAGTGGTACGTTCACCAATGGTGAGCGACGAATTCAGAAGGTTCAGGCAGTAGTACCACCCATTCCGGGAACTAAACCTGACGGACAAATTCTGGTGGAAATTATGAATAGAATGGGATATGCGCAGGCGCCTTATGATCCTGATACGATGCTGGTGGAAATTTCAAAGATAGTTCCGTTTTTTGCCGGTGTGAAATGGTCGGAGCTTGGAGACAATGGAAAGCAATGGCCTGTATTACCTGATGGTTCCGATACGGAAATTTTGCATGTGGAAAGTTTCAAACGCGGCAAAGGAAAGTTTCAGGTTGCAACCTGGAAGGAATCAGAAGAAATTGTAAATCATGGAGCAGAGTTTCCATATATTCTCACTACCAACAGGGAGCTGGAGCACTACAATTGTGGTGCCATGACCCGTCGCACCGGAAACGTTGAAATTCTTACCGATGATGTACTTCTGATTCATCCTGCCGATGCTGCGAAACATTTGATTAATGATGGTGAGATGGTGTGTGTTATTTCTGCCAGAGGGAAAATTGATGTGAAAGCAAAAATTTCGGATCAGGTTAAAGAAGGCGTGCTTTCTTCCACATTCCATTTCCCGGATGTAAGAATGAATGATCTTACCTCAAGTGTTAGCGACAGTGAAGCTATGTGTCCGGAATACAAAGTTGTTGCGGTAAATATTCGTAAGAGTAAAGGGAAGTATAAAAATCCGGAGTTAGCAGCAACGCAAAATGCTGTTTAAAGCAGATTCATTTTTAGTTTATGATAAACATTGTACCCAAGGTATCAACTCATCGTTCGGCTATAGCTGAAGCAATTGTTAGGGTTAGTTCGGTCAACACCATTCAGGCAATCAATAATAAAACAGTTCCCAAGGGAGATGTTTTGGAATCGGCGCGTGTTGCGGGATTGTTTGCCGTGAAAAGAACAAGTGACATGATTCCCGATTGTCACCCTTTACCTATTGAGTATACAAATATCAGATATAAAATTTCCGGACTTGAAATTTTGATTGAAGTAGAAGTACATACCATTTATAAAACCGGGGTAGAGGTAGAGGCCATGCATGGCGTATCGGTTGTGGCATTGACAATCTATGACATGTTAAAACCTATCGATAAAGGAATAGAAATTGCGCAAATCAGACTTCAATCAAAGAAAGGTGGTAAGTCGCAGTTTGCTGATAAGTCAGGTGCAGGTTTGCATGCTGCAGTTGTGGTTTGCTCCGATAGCATTTCAGTAGGTAAGAAACAGGATTTTGCCGGAAAAGCAATCATAGAACGATTGGAAAAAATGCAGGTTAGCATTTCGGATTATGCTGTTATTCCGGATGAAATAGATGCAATTCAAAATAAAATTAAAAGCCTCTTAGTATCGCCATTGTCAATGATTGTAATTACCGGCGGCACCGGTTTGTCGGCTCGGGATGTTACACCGGAGGCTGTTCGTCCTTTACTCGACCGGGAAATTCCTGGCATTGCGGAAGCTGCACGTGTATATGGTCAGCTTAGAATGCCGTATGCCATGCTTTCCAGGAGTCTGGCAGGGTTAATTGGCAAGACATTGGTTCTAGCATTGCCGGGATCAACAAGAGGCGCAGGAGAAAGCATGGACGCTTTGTTTCCTTACTTGCTTCATCTTTTTAAAGTGATGGAGCATGAGCCACATGATGGATACAAATAGATAAACTCAATTGTGCAATTTATTTCTCGGCAATTTTCATTCTTTCGAAAGTATCATTTTTCAATGATTCCATGGCTTTGATATAAAACGGATTGATATCGTTGATTACTTGCCAGTAGGCATCTGTATTCCATAAATCACGGGCAAGTAATGCTGTGAGTTGTACTTTAATGAGCTCCGATGAAACAGCAAGTCCTGCACTATCTCTGGGAACACCTTTCTTCTCACCAAAAGCAATGAGATCTTCAAACATGGCATCCGTAAGTTTAAAGTCACTTCTGAATTTGGAGATATCCGGGTATTTTTTCAACAGTTCTTTTCTGTTATTGTCAGTGTATGTCAATGCAAAATCAAACATCACAGTTTTACGAATCAGGTCAGAATGATATTTGCTATTTTTTGTAGTATCCAACGGCACGAAAATATCGGGCATAATTCCTCCGCCACCATAAACTGTACGCTTCGATTGCTGTGTTTCATAACGCAGGGAATCATTGAATTTAATACTGTCGGCACTATATAATTCACCATGTTTGAATCGGTTTGAAAGATCCAACTCATAATCTTCATCTCCTTTTTCATAGGATTTCTGTATACATCTTCCGGAAGGAGTATAGTACCTTGCAATAGTGAGTCGCACGGCTGAGCCATCAGGAAGTGGAAAAGGTTTTTGAACCAGTCCTTTTGCAAAAGAACGACGGCCGATAATCAGTCCCCGATCCCAGTCCTGTATTGCGCCTGAAACAATTTCGCTTGCTGATGCAGAGCTTTCATCAATCAATACTACTAATTTTCCTTTTTCAAAACCACCAATGGGACTTGAAAAGTATTCCTGTTTAGGATTTGCCTTTCCTTCGGTATAAACGATTAATTTATTGTCGGTAAGAAATTCATCAGCCAATTCAATAGCACGATTCAGATAACCACCTCCATTACCACTC
>CAUJFJ010000135.1 GCA_963169675.1 Bacteroidota bacterium | reverse complement strand
GGAAACACCCTCATTTAACCTTTCAAATACATCCATTAATTATGCTTTATCGTTTTTCCATCAAAGGCAGTCGAGCAGTTCAGGAGCATATTGCTACCTCGAATATTCGACCACAGGCGGAAGTACATGGCAATTGCTGGATAATGCAACAGCACCGAAAAAAAACTGGCAGTCTTCATTCGGATTTCCAGGTAATTATTATGGTAATTTTCAGCATTCTTCAATTAGTGTAGGTTTTTTGCAGGGATTGCCAGATGTTAAATTCCGGTTCCGGTATGTCAGTAATTATCCTAATGGAGATGGCTGGATGATAGATGATTTTGGAATTGAGCAGGAGCAGTTTAACATTTCAGCACAACAGGGGGACTCAATTTTTGTATCTCAACATTGCAGTCAGTTCAATGTTACCTCCTCTCTTAATTTTTATAACCAGTATTCAAACAGTATTAATAATACAACCCGCTATTATTTTTCCACAGATCCGGTATTGGATGCAAGTGATAATCTCATCGCTACGAAAAGTTCATCCATTCAGGGATCTGTAAGTGGGTGGACGCAGGCCATTAATATGTTACCGAATTTAAATGTTGGCTACTATTATATCATTTACCAGCATGATGCACTCAACGTTCTTACTGAAAATAATGAAGACGACAATACAGGTTATGCTGTATTAAAAATAGATTCTGTTTTTCATACTCCATTCATTGATGATTTTGAAAACAGTGTAGAACCATGGAAAGCCTATCTGGGACCAGGTGGGAGCTTTCCTGTCTGGGAATCAGGCAAAGGGTACCGGCATCATCTTGAAGGAACTCATTCCGGAAACAAGGCCTGGCATACGAGCAAGTCTATTGAGTTTGATCACTGGAATTGTGGTAATGGCTGTAATCCACAATATGTGGAGTCTGGATATTATGATCTCACTGCTACTCCCGGCAATGTTGTACTGAGTTTATGGTACAAGGCAAATATTGATGGTAATGTTTACACGATTGAATACTCGAATAACTGTCGTAACACTTGGAATACACTGCACACTTTTACACCCAACAATGATGATGAATGGGATTTCGTCAACGTCTCATTGAATGCCCTTGCATCATCTAACAATGTTAAATTCAGGATTAAGTATACTACAAGTTATCTCGAGCCGGAGGGAATCATATTTGATGATATTTATATAGGTACAGCTAAACCAGATCTGAGCATAGAAAACGATAAGTCTAACAGGTTTACTTCCGGTTCACTTAACAACGACATCCTGAAATACTATTTAAATAACAGCGGCCTGGCAACGGCACCATCATCCAGCACTAAATTCTATTGGTCGGCCGATTCACTCCTGGATGCATCTGATATACTGCTGGGGACAAAACAGGAACAGACCTTTGCGATGTCAGAAAAAGCCTGGACAAGTTTTACTTATACCAAACCCACAACAGCAACAGGCAGGTATTTTATTATTTATGTTCTAGATGCAGGGTCAATAGCAGATGAAATGCGGGAATATGATAATCAGGGCTATTTTATCCTTTACCAGCAAGATCTGGTAAGTGTGCCGTATTTCAATGACTTTAATACGCACATCAACGGCTGGCGGCACAATGCTTCATTAGGTGCAGATGACTGGCAATGGTCGGTTGCCCATGGTAATCTTCTGGATTCTGCTTCAACGGGAACAAAGGGATGGATCACAAAGGATACGGGCCTGGTTTCTCCCATGAGCCGCATGCACCTGTATTCACCCGTTTTTGATCTTACGACTTTGACAAATCCCGTATTGGAATTTGACATGAAATTGCACAGCCATCCATCATGTCATTGTTTTGAAGGGAAGACGAATATGAGCTATTCTACTGATGGCGGGGCCACATGGAAAATTTTGGATACTACAAACTTATCATACAACCGGTGGTATTATCCTATGGATTACAATACAGGTAATGGAAATGATTATAATTATAGTCCGAATTACACGGAGATTTTATTTGGGTATTACGAATATACATTCGCAGCGTACAATCAGTACAATAGCCGCGATGCCAAAAGAAATACAAGGTATGTGCTGGATATAAGCTTTCTGGCTGGCACGCCACAAATTCAGTTCCGGTATAACCTTGCTACCCTGGTCAATAATGATCAATCTCCCAATTATCCGGTTGAAGGTGCATTTCTGGATAACTTCCATATATCGCAGTCTTTTGTAGATCTGAATGTTGATCATAAAAGGGCGCTGATGATAAGTTCAATGGCACAGAAGATCAAACTTTATATGCAGATAAAAAACCAGGGTAACTACATCAGCAATCCGGGTTTCACTAAATTTTATGTTTCTGCAGATACTCTGCTGGATGCTTCGGATGTTTTACTGGGGCAGGTAAACATTCCTTCCATCCGTCCGGATCTGTATTATTATATGAATAATGATTTTAATGCTCCGTCAAACCTCCTCAATTATAAATATTTATTGTATGAGCTGGATGCTTCAGGCACAAATACTGAATCGAATGAAATGAACAACAAGGGCTATTGGCCGTTAGCGTTAGACAGCATTAGAAGCTATCCATATTATAATAACTTCAATGATACAATTGTAGATGGCTGGCACCATTATTCAATGAACTGGTCGAACACTACAAGAGCAAATTACCGGATCAGGAATATGGTTGTACCGGGTGAATATTTATATCAGACAGATGTAGAGTCGGGACAATTCTTTACTGAAAGAGTACCCAGCGGAAACTGGAACGACCCTCCTTATTTTTTTCTTGAGACCCCTGCTTTTGATTTCAGCCACATGGATAGCATTCATCTGTCCTTTGATCTGATGTGTACAGGTATAATGCAAAGAGATGGAGGTAATATGAGTTTTTCCACGGATGGTGGAAATAACTGGAATGTGTTAACCTCATCTTATGGGCAATCTTACAATTGGTATAACAACACCAGTCTGAGCACCCTGAATAATGAACCGGGTTGGGCGATACAAGCTCCTGCCTACGCGGTATCCCGGCTCGACTCTACCACATTTAACCTGTCTTTTTTGAGAGGGAAAAAGAATGTTGTATTCCGGTACAAGTATAAGAGCAACCATGAGACCTGGGGAGGCGGTACAGTTCAGGGTTTACGGATTGATAATTTCAGGATCAATGGATCCGGATCACAAATAGATTATGTTGCTAATGATTCAATGGCAGCCGTTAATGGTACAGCTTCGCAGCCCAACATCAATATCAGCTACTCCATTTCCAATGCCGGTATCAGAAATGGAAGGCCGACCTCAACAAAGTTTTACTGGTCCACAGACAGCATTTTAGATGCTGGTGACGTACTAATTCATTCTGTTGCTGAGAATTCGGTTTTGACAGGAGCAACATTATCCGGAACTACAACTGTAACATATCCAACTCCTTTAACTCAGGGCATTTATTATCTGTTTTATGTAGCAGATGGCGATTCAAACATTGTTGAAACAAGGGAGTTTAATAACGTTGGATCATTCAGGATCAACTTTCCACTTACGACTACAGCCTGTGCCGGTTCAGGCAGTGGCCATTTATATGCTGATTTAGCCGGAACAACTTATCAATGGCAGGTTGATAATGGCACAGGATTTACAAACCTAGCTGACAACGCTAACTATTCAGGCTCCGGTCTTTCCATATTGAACTATCAAAATATTCCTTCCTCTTCGTATGGTTATCGATATCGATGTATAGTAGATGGCAATTACGGCAATCCTGTAACGCTCACTTTTAGCACAACCTGGACAGGTGCAGTAGATAGTGTTTGGAATAATCCAGGAAACTGGAGTTGTGGTACTGTGCCGGATGCATATACAGATGTAGTTATTAATACGGGAACGGTGGTTGTAAATTCAAATGGTGTTTGCAGAAGTATACGTATTAATCCTACAGCTATATTCACAATAAGTCCCGGTGTAACTTTTACGGTTATCCATTAAGATGTATTAAAGAAAACTACATCATCTCACTGAAGCACTACACACAACAAATTTATTGCCGACAAATGGGGCTTGACGGGATTTTATTGAACAGTTAGTTGCTAACTTGTACATTTAAGTCATTATTCTGCTGCAGTTGCGGGCAGACACAGCATCAAATATCCCATCTCAGGCAATACTGGTTTGTTGACGGTAATTTTAAATGACACACTGCTACTGATTGAAGATTTGAATTGGAAAAAATGCAAATGAAAAGGAGTTTAAAGAAAGTATTAAAGACCATATTCTACTTTGGCGGAAGTTTTGTTGTTCTATTACTTTTATACATCATCTTTAATCTAAATCTCTTCCATAAGACAAAAGCAATATCTCAAACCGAAATCAAAACCTATCTACAGCACATTGACACAGGCAGTTCAGACCCTTTCAAGTTTGTCGCTGACAAATTTGACAAACATTCTGTCGTTTTCTTAGGTGAACTGCACAAAAGAAAACAAGACCTGGAGTTTTTCGGCAATCTAATTCCTTATCTATACCAGACCAAAAACATAACTTTAATCGGTTGGGAATTTGGTGCCGCCGAATATCAAAAAGATGCCGATAGCGTAGTAACTGCTTCCGAATTTGACAGAAATAAAGCAATTGCCATAATGAGAAGCTCCAATTACTACTGGTGCTATGAAGAATACTTAGACATTTTCAAAAAGATTTGGCAAATAAACAAAAGCATTTTGCAGCCTGACGAGAAGATAAAGTTTCTGCAACTGAATAGATCTTACAATCCAAAACGATGGGACTCGCCAAATCAAAATATACGTTTGGAAGAGAGAAAGAAAA
>CAUJFJ010000134.1 GCA_963169675.1 Bacteroidota bacterium | reverse complement strand
CTCCGGAGAAGGAAAAACATTTATTGCTTCACATTTAGCGCAGGCGTATAGTGCCATCGATAAAAAAGTTTTGTTGATAGATCTCAATACCCAAAATCCGGAGATAGCTGAACTTTACAATATCAGACCTGTACGTACAATCATTGACGTTTTAAATGGGGCTTGTGATGTTCATGATGCCGTATGTTTAACATCATATCCAAACTTAAATATTCTAATGGGAGGAGAAATGACAGATGGTGTTAACCAGCTTCTGGCATCCTCAAAAAGGGATAAACTTATTGCTGAACTGAAAAAGCATTATGATCTGATCATCATAGATACTCCGGAATCGATGAATAATATTGATGCAATTCCGTTAATGAAGGTGAGTGACCTGACATTATACATAGCCAAGGCAAAATCGACTCGCAGAGAATCGTTGTTGAATGCTGAGTTGATTCGCAAAGACTATCAGATTGAGAACATGTACTTCATACTCAACTCTATAACTAAACCTGATACACACACGGGTAAAACAGGTCGTGGAACTTATAGAAAATTACATTCTTCTGGAAATCAGAAAGTTAAAGTAGATTATGTGCCTGCGGTCCTAAGAAAAATTGCATTGTGGTTTTATTAATTAAATCATGCCTTAATTTTGCACTCCCCCGTTAGATGAATACGCATAGAATAAGTTTTCTGGAATCATTGGCGCAGCATTCCGCGTCTTTGAAAATTGTGTTCTTGAACCATTCAGGTGCACCGGCAAATCTGGTTGCAGATATTTCATCTATTGATATAATTGCCGACAAAAAAGCCACTGCTGGTTTTATCAGTTTTTGCGAAAGCCATTCGTTGGTATCAGAAATCCGCATCTCACCGGAATTCCGCCGCACCGAAATAATTGTAAAGTTCACAGATTCCACAGAGCTGCGTTTCATGCTACTCAGAGATATGATCCGCAAAGCTTTTTCATGCATGCATTTCGATGAGGTCAGAAGAGATGCATTTTCCAACGAACATGGAATGCAGGTTGCTTCCAATTCACATCATTTTGAATACCTTTTTCTGTTATGTCAGTTTGCGCAAATTTCGATGCCCGACAGATACCGCAATTATTTTGCAGGCTTCGATTTTGAAACACGCACAACCATCTTCAGATATATTCAACCAAGATATGACCTGGTGATAAATACGCTTGATGAATTGTATCAGCCAAAAGGAAGTACACAATTAAAAATGATGGTAGGGTTACGACGCGACAAAATGAATTCGTTGTTGCGAATGTTCCTGCGGGTTGTCGAGTACGGAATTTTCCGGTTCATCAGCAACTTCACCAAAAAGGTAATTGTGAAAACGCATAAGCCCGGAAATATTTCTACCGGCACAGCACCAATCAAAAATCGCAATACTGCAGGTCAGGCGGTTTTGTAATTTCGCGTTTTAGGTCGTGAAACAAAATTTCAGAAAATAAATTTTCTCCGAGAAACTCTATTCACATCAAATGCCATCGAACTTATAAAGATCGGGCAGCGGATGGTGGCTATTGAATGTTACATCCAGATCTTTAAGAATTCCATCATGAACATCATAAACCCAACCATGAATGTATGGGAATTCTCCTTTTTGCCAGGCCGATTGTACAATGCTGGTTTTGCATAAATTGTAAACCTGTTGCATCACATTTAATTCTGCCAGTCTGTTATATCTTAAGTTTTCATCTTTTATGGCCTCGAGCTCGCTCAAGTGTAAGCGGTAAACATCTTTCACATGTCGTAACCAGTTGTCGATGAGTCCGAACGACGTATTACTCATGGCTGCACGAATTCCACCACACTGATAATGACCGCACACAATAATATGTTTAACCTGAAGCACTTCAACTGCATACGAAAGTACACTCAACAAATTCATATCCGTATGTACTACCATGTTCGAAATATTACGATGCACAAAAACATCTCCGGGTTTAGTGCCTGTAATTTGATTTGCTGGAACCCGTGCATCTGAACATCCAATCCACAATAATTGAGGTTCATGGCGCGAACTCAGGTTGTTGAAGAAATCGGGATCCGTTTGCAGCTTGTTTTTAACCCAGTTCCTATTGTTTTCTAATAGTTTTGATACGAAATCAGGCATTTTCTTACAATGGTTAAATTGTTATTTGGTAAGTGTGTTGATAAACAGGTGTGTAAAATACATAATTCCGGTAAATGTCGTTATTCGACCGGATTTCACAACAAGGAAACCCTATTGTTGTTCATCGAAACGGTTAATTTTTAGTTTTTCCTTACAAATGTAAGCAGACTACATTCACTACCGATCGTTTTTAACAGGCTGATGTATAATACAGGAAGAAAAATGGGAGACCAGCCCCCTGTATGAAAACAATTCTAACCATTGTACTGTCCTTCTTAATTACTGCGGCTTCTGCACAAACAGTTTCTACTGTTGCGGGAATGGCCGGAGTAGTTGGTTCCGCTGATGGTCCTGCTGCATCTGCCTCTTTTAACAATCCGCATGGTGTTGCCTGTGATCCACAGGGAAATATTTACGTTGCTAACCGATACGGCCATAACATCCGCAAGATTACTCCTGCAGGTGTCGTTTCCACGTTTGCCGGTTCAGGGAGTCCGGGTGCTAATGATGGTACCGGAACAGCTGCATCGTTTAACGAGCCCTGGGCAGTTGCCTGCGATACATTGGGAAATATTTATGTTGCCGACACCAAGAATTATAAGATCCGGAAAATAACCTCAGCAGGTGTAGTAACAACCGTTGCCGGAACAGGCGTTTTTGGTGTTACCAATGGTCCCGTAGCAACCGCACAATTTGGTTTCCCGGTGGGAATTGCAGTTAATAAAGTAGGGTCCGCAATATATGTTGCCGACCGCATGACACATACGATCCGCAAAATTGCAGGTGGCCAGGTGACAACACATGCCGGTGTAGTTTATTCTCCCGGAAGCACCGATGGTCCCGGAGCATCTGCCAAGTTCGATCATCCTTATAGTATCGCTATTGATGCTACAGGCAGTATTATTGTTGCCGATGAATTCAATAATAAAATACGTAAAGTAACCAATGCCGGTATGGTTTCTACCCTTGCCGGGGATGGATCAGCAGGCTCTGCCGATGGTGCTGCTGCCTCCGCTTCATTCAATGCGCCCTGGGGCGTTTGTGTGGCTCCTAACGGGGATGTTTATGTTGGCGATGGCAATAACTTCACCATTCGTAAGATTGCAGCCGGTGCCGTTTCAACGTATGCCGGACAAAATGGAGTGCCGGGTTCTGTTAATGGAAGCGCCACAACGGCATCTTTTAATGGGGTAAGCTCCTTGTGGATACATCCTGTTAATGGAACAATATTCCTTTGCGATCCCTTCAGCCAGCTTGTCAGGAAAATTACTGCTCAAGCAGCACAAAATATTACACTTACCGCAACCGGTGGCACCTCTTTTTGCGAAGGTACCAACATCACCTTGAATGCTTCTCCATCTGGATTAACCAACTATGTTTTCATGGACGGATCCACCATTATTGGAACATCGGCCAATGGTATACTTACTATTAATACACTTTCACAAGGTCTGCACAGTATAACCTGTTCAGCAACCAATGGTTCCGGACAAACGGTATCGTCCAATACCTTATCATTAAGTGTAACCGCAGGACTCAATGTCACTATTAATATCAGTGGCAGCACAACCTTATGTCCCGGACAATCCGTGACACTTTCATCATCCGTAGCAGGAACATACCTATGGTCGAATGGAGCTACAACGGCATCGATTACTGTTTCTAATGCAGCTACGTATACGCTTACCGTTAGTAATGGATCCGGATGCAGTGGTGTAGCAGCTCCTGTACAGGTAACAAATTTGCAAGCGCCACTAGCAACTATAACATCATCGAGCACCTTGCCTGTTTGTTCCGGTGATTCACTCATGCTCACTGCAGGAAATGGCGCAAACTTTCAATGGTCGAATGGTGCTTCCTCACAAATAACTTATGCAACAGCTCCCGGAAATTACACGGTAATGGTAACCAACGGAGCAGGATGTTCTGCTATTTCATTACCCGTGACAGTAGCATTCTTTCCGTCAACGAATTCTTCGATTTCACCTACAGGTAATATTGTAATAGTTCAGGGTGCCAATGCGGTGCTTACTGCAAACAGCGGTAATTCCTATTTATGGTCAACCGGTTCAACATCACAGGCTATAACAGTAACCACAGCAGGAAGCTACACGGTTACCGTAACCGATGCGAATGGTTGTAAATCGGCTCCCGCAACATCACAGGTATCGCTGTTAAGTTCAGCGAATCTTGTAACGGCAAATGGTCCTACTTCATTCTGTAACGGCGACTCTGTTAAACTGAGTTCTGCATTTATAAATGGAAATCAATGGTTCAAAAATGGTGTGTCAATAGCAGGTGCTACTTCGCAACATTACATGGCTAAAGCTACCGGATATTATCACGTATTATACACTCCAACTTCTGGTATTCCGGTTAATTCCGATTCCATCCAGGTTATTATCAGAACTGTACCAAATCAAATTGCCGCAACAGGTGATACGGTTTGTCAGGGTGAGGTTGCCATGATTTCTGCTCCGGCAGTAAGTGGTTTAACTTACCAATGGTACACTGCTGCAACAGGAGGAACAATAGCAGGAACGGGATTAAATTTCACAACATCGGCTGTACAGCAAACAACTACTTACTATGTAACAGCCGTAAATAGTTTTGGATGTGAAAGTGATCAGCGTACTGCAGTAACTGTAATGACTTACCAGGTGCCGGAAGCAAATTTCACTGCTACCAATCCAGTACCCGTGAATGGTGGTTTTGAGGTGCAGTTTACGAATGCAGCCTCATCAGCAAGTTCCTATTATTGGGATTTTGGTGATCCATCATCCAACGATAATAATTCCTCTGATCCTGATCCGATGCATCTGTATGCACAACCGGGCGATTATACTGTAACCTTAATTACGAGCAGTGCTGAAGGATGTACCGATACCATTTCCAAAATTCTGACTGTAGTATTAAACAATCACTTGTTTGTGCCAACTGGATTTACACCGAACAACGATGGCAATAACGATATTTTCAGAGTAAGAGGAAACAACATCAGCCACAGCGAAATGCATATTTATAACCAGTGGGGTCAGCAAATATGGTTTTCATTAAAAGAGACTACAGGCTGGGATGGTAAGATGAATGGCGAAACAGTGCCTAATGGTACTTATGCTTATATGATACGTGTGACCTTCGACAACGGCACAACAGAATTGTTAAGAGGTAATATTAGTGTAATCAGGTAAGGAAATGAAAAAACAGCTACTACGAATTACTTTATTTGTGCTGCTTGCCTTACCTCAACTGGTAAATGGTCAGGATGCGCGCTTCTCCCAATATTTTAATAATACACTATCACTAAATCCGGGTACTGCAGGAAATGGTATCGAATACATTCGTGTAACCGGCATCTACAGAAACCAGTGGGCCGGAGTTGGTAATCCGTTTACCACGCAAGGGTTTGCAGTCGATAAAGTGGTGAACCGTGTTGGCCTTGGCGGGATAATTACCCGAAACGGGGCTGGTGATGCCGGAATACGGACATTGAGCATTGCAGGAAATCTTTCCTATAACCTTCCTCTTGGTGACGCAAAAGAACATATTCTTTCAGCAGGTGTTCAGGTAGGAATTTTCAATAAGAGTTTCGATCAGTCGAAAATGTCATTCGACAACCAATACAATCCTGATGCAGGATATGATCCATCGATTAGTTCAGGAGAAATATTTACAAACACCAGCATTACACGTCCCGATGTGAATGTTGGAATATTCTGGCAACGTGGCTGGCTGAATAAAGATATTCGCTTTAAGCCTTTTGCAGGAATCAGTCTGGCTCACATTAACAGACCGAATGAAACATTCATCATCGACAATAACAAAATGCCGGTGAAGAAGAGTTTTTATTTCGGTGCGGGATTTATGGTTTCCGATCGTGCTGAGATCCGACCATCTGCAATGATACTTCGCCAGCAGGATTTTAAAGAAACAAATGTTGGTGCTCTGGTTAATTATCAACTCGATAATAAAAACGCCGTTCAGCTTGGAGCATATAACCGTTTTAATGATGCCTTAATTGCTTATGCCGGTTATCAGATGAATCTGGTTAAGGTTGGGATGAGTTATGATATCAACACTAGTTCACTAAGTACATCCGGAAAAGGAACGAATGCTTTTGAGCTTTCAATCACTTACTCTCCTCGTCCAAAACGTGCTAAAGAACCCAAAGAAATACTTCCAACCAAACAGCTTGATACAGATCTTATGGAAACATTGGATTATGTAACTACGAGCATTGAAGTTCCGGAAGAATTAACAAACGACAGACAAGTAATACATCCCGCCCCAGCGGAACAAGTAACGGAACAACCGGTTGGAACCAAAGTTGTGGAGCAGGTTGCAGAAACACCAGTGAAAACGGCCGAAACACCTGTAGCTATTGCAGAACAACCTAAACTGGAAACTGCAGCAGCCACTCCGGTAGCGGTGAAAATTGAGGACTTCGATAAAGATGGCATTATTGATGCAGTGGACGACTGCCCATACATAAAAGGTTCAAAAGCAACCAATGGTTGTCCCGATTCCGATAATGATGGCGTGATTGATATGCAGGATGATTGTCCGATGGAAAGTGGTACCGCAGCAACAAAAGGTTGCCCCGATAAAACAAAAGCGCAACCGGTGA
Organism: Bacteroidota bacterium; assembly: GCA_963169675.1. Classification (GTDB taxonomy): domain Bacteria; phylum Bacteroidota; class Bacteroidia; order AKYH767-A; family OLB10; genus JADKJB01. The sequence continues at coordinate 26,321 of CAUJFJ010000134.1, read as the reverse complement.
ACAGTCAGCAGTTGATCAGGAAGTTTGATAACATCCTTTTTGAATCAGGAAAAACACGACTGCGTACCGATGACATCTTCGATATTATTGAACGTGCGATAGATATTATGTATGCAGATAAAGATGCAACGGTAATATTATCGGGACACACCGACAGTGAAGGTGATGCCTTCCAGAATATGGTGCTTTCGCAATCACGTGCCGATATGGTTAAGACTTACATGGTGAAACAGGGAATAGATGAGAGCCGCATTAAAACAGTGACTTATGGCGAGACTATGCCGCTTGAAGATAATACCACAGTTGAAGGCAAACAATTAAACCGCCGTGTTGAAATAAATATTTTAAAAATTAAGTAGGTTATGGAATTTCTGCTCCACCTTGTGACCCCTTTTGGACTATCCATGTTCATTACCATTTTGCTTATTCCGGTTTGGATATCGGTTTGCCGTAAATGGAAACTATTTGATGAACCCGATGGAAGGAAGCACCATGTAACCATGACGCCGTCGATGGGTGGGATTGCGATTTATGCCGGATTATTTATTTCGTTTCTGGCCTTTGCAGAAATTACCGATCATGAAAAATTACGATTTCTATTTGGTGCAACTCTAATATTATTCTTCACCGGATTCTTTGATGATTTAATGGATGTGCCGCCTTTTAAGAAAATGATTTTCCAGGCTATAAGTACCTGTATAATTTACTATGGTGGATTCCGGATTATGAACCTCGATGGAATACTCTGGATTCATGAAATTCCTCTCTTGTTTCAATTGCCACTTACCTTGTTACTGGTTGTAATGTTCACCAATGCTTTCAATTTTATTGATGGTGTGGATGGATTAGCAGGTAGCTTAGGTGTAGTTGCTTCCAGCTGCATGGGTGCGTTGTTCTTCCACTATGGTAAGGAAGATTTTGCGGTTTTGTCATTCTGTGTTACAGGTGCTTTACTGGGATTTTTATTTTACAATTTCTCACCTGCAAGAATATTTATGGGAGATACGGGCTCACTGGTTGTAGGCTTTTTGCTTGCCACCATGAGTATCGAATTGCTGAATACCGGAGTTAGTCAACCCGATATTGCAGTGAATCCGGCATTTATCTTTGCACTCTTATTTTTACCTTTATTCGATATCACCCGCGTATTCATCATCCGCATGCTGAACGGTTCATCGCCATTTCATGCCGATCGTAACCATTTGCATCACCTGATATTGAGTCACGGTTTCGGACACCGCAGTACGGCACTTATGATGGCTTCTTTCAGTCTGATGTTTGTGATGCTTCAGGTATTAATGCCTGGTCTTTCAGCTAATTTATTCATCGTGATCAGTGTTGCGATGGCTCTGGCAATATTGAATACCAGGGTTATTGGTTGGCTTGCCACCATACACCATAAAATATTCGGCAACAGCAATGCCCGGAATATTCGTATCCGTTCGAATTAATTGTTATTTTTTTGAGGAAACCTATATCTTTGGAAATCCTATTCCAAAGTTATGGTCCGTATCTTGTTAATACTGATTGCGTTACTGCCGGCTCTTGCGGCTCAGGCACAGCCATCCGACTCCCTTGTTATTCGTAAAATTTTCAGCTATTGCCTTGAAGAGGGCAAATCGTATGAGTGGCTCGATTACCTGAGCAACAAAATTGGTCCCCGCCTGAGTGGTTCTGTTGGTGCTGAAAAAGCTGTTGCCTGGGCAAAAATGGCAATGGAAGCTGAAGGAAATGGAAGTGTATCTCTTCAGGAAGTAATGGTTCCGCATTGGGAACGTGGTACCAAACAAGAACTTACCGCAATTTCAGGAAACGAAAAGAAACAACTGCGCATATGCAGTCTCGGTGGAAGCGTACCGACACCTACTAACGGTGTGAGCGCAAACGTAGTTGAAATTCGCAATTTTGAAGAGCTCGAATACATGGGTCGTGAGAAGCTGGAAGGAAAAATTATATTCTTCAATGTTCCCATGGATCAGAAACATTACCACACTTTTCATGCTTATGGTGAATGTGGCAAATACCGGTATGCAGGAGCTGCACGTGCAGCAAAATTTGGTGCTGTTGGTTCCATCACCCGATCGCTGACTTTATCGTTCGATGATTATCCGCATACGGGAGCAATGGGCTATGCCGATTCGGTTCCAAAAATTCCGGCTTGTGCCATTTCCACCAAAGGTGCCGATGAGTTGAGCAGGATGATAAAACTTAATCCGGATACCAAAGTGGAATTAACGATGGATTGCAAAACGTATCCCGATGTACTTTCCTACAATGTAATTGCTGAGATTAAAGGTTCGGTTTATCCCGATGAAATAATTGTGATTAGTGGCCACCTGGATGCCTGGGACAACGGACATGGTGCACATGATGATGGTGCAGGCTGTGTGCAATCGATGGAGATATTGCGGATTTTCCGGGATCTGAAAATACAACCCAAAAGAACCATTCGTGTGGTGTTATTTATGAATGAAGAAAATGGGTTGAAAGGAGCCTTGAAATATGCTGAAGTTGCTAAAGCAAAACAAGAAAACCATATCGCAGCTATAGAGTCTGATGCAGGTGGATTTTCTCCCCGTGGTTTTTCTTCTAAATGTAAATTTCCGGAAAAAACACAAGTCTTCAATAAATGGAAACCCTTATTTGAACATTATGGTATTTTTGAATGGATGACTAAAGATGGTGGTGGTGCGGATATAAACAGATTGGAAGATCAGGGAACATTATTGATTGGACTAATGCCCGATTCACAGCGTTATTTCGATTACCATCATACCGAAATTGATACCTTCGATAAGGTCAATAAAAGAGAGCTGCATTTAGGTGCTGCCAGCATGGCATCATTGGTGTATTTGCTATCGGAATATGGGGTGAAGTAAAAAATTATTCTTCATCCTGCTGAAAAGAGCCACGTGATTTTTTCTTATCACCCAACTTTTTCTTTTCTGTAAGACGTTCTTCCTTTGCTGATGCAGACGGTTTGGTTTTCTTTCTGGGTTTCTTAATTAAAAGCGTCTTCTCAATCAGCTTCAAAAACTTTTCCTGAACTTTCTCTTTGTTCTTTAACTGCGTCCGCTCTTCGGAACTTACCATTCGTAAAATACCTTCTTCTGTTAACTTCGATTCCAGTTTTTGCATCAGCAGGGCTTGTTCATCGGCAGAAAAAACATTGGAGTTTACCACGTCAAAATAAAGCTCGACCCGGGTGGCAACCTTATTCACATTCTGGCCTCCTTTGCCTCCTGAAGTAGTGGCTTTAAACCAGACTTCTTTCAATAACCTATCCGCATCAAAAGCCATGGTAATTAATTGTTGATTGTAAATTTGTCGGCATCTTTTGAAACCGGAAAGGACGTCCGGAGCACTTCCAGTTCAGCTGCAGACAATGTTACGGTTGTAACACTTTCAGAACCAGGTTTGCAAGCTGCTATTTTCTTGCCTAGTGGATTCAGTACTACGCTGTCGCCGGAATAAGGAATATCCTTACCATCGGAACCAGCCCTGTTAATTCCCGCTGTGAAACATTGATTTTCAATTGCCCTGGCAATCAACAATTGCTTCCAGGCGAAACTTCTTCTTTTAGGCCAGTTGGCAACATAAATTAGCAAATCATATTCTTCCTGATTCCTGCTCCAGACCGGAAAGCGGAGATCGTAACAAATGAGCGGACAGATTCGCCAGCCATTGAGCAGAAATACTTTACGCTTTTCGCCTGCGGTATAGGTAAGATGTTCATCCGCCATGCGAAATAAATGACGCTTGTCGTAGTGCAGCACTTTACCATCGGGTTGAGCCCAGATCAACCGGTTGAAATAATTCTTCTTATCCACAATCACCAGACTACCCGTAACAACTGCCTGTTTTTCTTTAGCTGTTTGAAGCATCCAGGCAATGGTTTCGCCTTTCATTGTTTCATGAACCTTACCTACATTCATCGTAAAGCCTGAAGTAAACATTTCAGGGAGAATAATAAGATCTGTTGAACCTTTCCGAATCGGTTTTATCAGTTTTGAAAAATGCTTTCGGTTAGAAGCGTTATCTTCCCAATGCAATGAGGTTTGTATGATGGTGATTCGAAGATCTTGCATAGCAAATCAGATTTGACAAAGTTTAGCTGCTGCTTTCTCGAGTGTTTCATCTTCTTTTGCGAAACAGAAGCGCAGTATTTTATGATCAACCGGATTCTTGTAAAATACAGAAACCGGAATAGAAGCAACACCAAATTCTTTAGTGAGGCGAATAGCAAAATCTGTATCCTTCTCCTGGGAGATGGCACTGTAATCGAATAACTGAAAATAAGAACCCGAACAGGCCAGAGGTTTAAAACGTGATTTTTTTGTCAGCTTCAGAAATAAATCTCTTTTCTGCTGATAAAACGCACTTACCGATGCATAGGAGGGAGTACTGTTCATATAATCGGCGAGGGCATATTGCAGGGGCGTGTTCACCGAGAAAACAGTGAACTGATGTGCTTTACGAAATTCAGCCATCAGATTTGCAGGAGCCATACAATAGCCGGCTTTCCATCCTGTAGCATGATATGTTTTACCGAACGAAAAAACCACAAAACTACGTTCTGCCAATTTCGGGTAACGCATGACACTCTGATGTTCGTAACCATCATAAATAATGTGTTCATAAACTTCATCACTCACAATTACAATATCGCGGTTGTGTGTAATTTTTTCTAACTGCAGCATATCTTTAGCAGTAAGGATAGAACCGGTAGGATTATGCGGTGTATTAATCATAATCATACGAGTCCGCTGATTCACCATCTTCTTCACTTCATTCCAGTCGATGTGAAAATCGGGGCCCTTTAATTGCAATTGTACCGGTATTCCGCCATTCAATTCAATTGCGGGAACATAACAATCGTATGCAGGTTCAAAAACAATCACTTCATCGCCTTCCTTAATAATAGAAGTGATGGCAGTATAAATCGCCTGAGTACCACCGGCAGTAATTGTTATCTCCGTATCGGGATCGTAGGTTGCAGTATAAAGTTTTTCAATTTTATTGCAAAGTGCTTCCCGCAAAGGTCTGTAACCGGGCATGGGTGCATACTGATTATGACCCGCAAGCATGTGCTCGTGGTAAAGACGGATTAATTCAGGCGATACCGGAAAATCGGGGAAACCCTGCGACAGATTTATGGCACCATGTTCCTGTGCCAATCCCGACATAATGGTAAAAATAGTAGTGCCTGTTTTATGTAATTTGGACTTAACGGTGCCTGGAAAATTCATAGGTATAACTGGTAGTAAAAGTAAATTTACTGCGAATTCCCGTGCAAAACCTTAACAAAGCAACGTAATAAATTTTAGTCAGTGATAATCACCTCATTAAAATGTTAACAACATCCCAATTTGGACAGTCGCGAGGAAATTCTTTCAGGAAAATAAAGTGTCTTACTCCTTAAAATCATTTTCCACATCCACTACAATTCGATCCTGTTGATTGGCCAGTTGCCAGGCTGTATTAAAAACCAGTTTAGCGATTTTAGAAGTTTTATCGAAGTCAATTTTATCGATCGTATCGGTTGGCTTGTGATAATCGTCGTGAATACCTGTGAAATAAAATATCACCGGAATTTTATTCTTCGCAAAATTGTAATGATCAGAACGGTAATAGAGTTTCATTTTATCGGATGGATCATTGTATTTATAATCGAGATCCAGGTTGCAACAAAATTTGTTGGCGTCTTCATTGATCCGATGCAGTTGTGTACTTAATTTATCGCTTCCGATAATGTAAGTATAATCGGGATTGGAAGCATGTGCAGAATCGAGTCGGCCAATCATATCAATATTCAGATTGGCAACTGTTTTTTCGAGTGGGAAGACCGGATTTTTAGTATAATATTCGGAACCGAGCAACCCTTTTTCTTCACCGGAAAAATTCAGGAACAAAATACTTCTTTGTGGACCTTTGCCAGCTTTTTTTGCCTGTACAAACGCTTCTGCCATAGCAAGTAAAGAGGCGGAACCGGAACCATCATCATCGGCACCATAATATATTTTATCACCACGTTTTCCCAGATGATCGAGGTGTGCCGATATAACTATTACTTCATCCTTCAGCAATGATCCTTCCACATAACCCAAAACATTGCGACATGATGTTTTGGCAATTTTACTGGAGATGGAAATATCCTGATTGAGTGTCAATGCTAATGATTTCTTCTTCTTCGTAATTCGCTTTTCATACGAGGAAACCGTATAGCCGGCATGTTGTAAAAAATCGTTTGCCATTTCAGGTGTGATATAGGCAACCGGTATAATTTGTTTTGCTTCTTCATCGGGTAAAGCCAGTCGACCGGAAACCAACCAGCGACTGATACGTTCGTAGTTTTTCTTATAATCTTTCTGAACAAAAAGCACCGCTTTTGCATTCCTGTCTTTAGCTAATTGAATTTTTTTCTGTCTGCCACTTGCCCAGGGACTTTCTGCTCCACTTTTAGTAAATTGTGCAGAACCATCTTTTTTCAGTGGTTCACCTTCGAGGAACATGACTACTTTTCCATTGATATCAACATTACTGTAATCATTCCATCCTATTGTTGAATCAACAATACCATAGCCAACAAAAACAATGTCTGTTGCTTCCAGCTGAAGTTCGGCGCTGTTATCGGTGAAGAAAAAATCACCTGACTGTTTATAGCTTTTTTTGCGGGTATCAATGGTCATCATACCGGCAATCAGATTTACGAGTGGAAATTCCTGAAAGCGTGTCCCATTTGCAAGAGTGGGGAGGCCTAATTTTTCATATTGTGCTGAGACATAATTCGCCGCCTTCACCATTCCCGGAGCAGCTGTTTCCCGTCCTTCCAGAGAATCGGAAGCTAATACTTCAAGATGTTGCTTGATTAATGACGGAGAAATATAATTACTAAAAAAAACAGCAGTGCTATCCTGTGCAACTGCAGTAAAAAATACAAGCAGTAATTGTAAAGTGACAATTAATTTCTTCATGATAAAAAAATAATTTGCGATTAAATTTTTTCAATTCTTTTCTGATGACGACCACCTTCAAACGCTGTATTCATAAAGGTTTCGACCATCTGCAATGCCGTTTCATGTGAAACGAATCTAGCAGGTATGCACAGAACGTTAGCATCGTTATGTTGACGTGCAAGTGCAGCGATTTCAACCGACCAGCAAAGTGCTGCACGAATACCTTTATGTTTATTAGCGGTGATGCAAACACCATTTCCACTTCCGCAAATAACAACACCCATTTCAACTTCACCGGATTCCACCTGAGTGGCGACCTGATGAGCAAAATCGGGATAATCTACTGAATCGGCGGAATGGGTTCCAACATCAACTAAAGCAAAACCTGCGTTTGCTGTTTTCAGGGCAGTCTTGATTGATTCTTTACATTCAAAACCTGCATGATCGGATCCAATGGCAATTGATGAAGTCGACATATTATTATAACTTATTGTTTTTAAACTTAATATACAAATCCAGGCTTACTTGACAACCTGCATTTATGTATCATTTTTTAGTAAATTTACTTAATTAACAGGTGATTCAAAGTTATTAACAACTACTTTTGTAGAGCATTCAAAACTACTGGAAAATAACCAATTATAAAAGTGACTTATAAACATGAAATTGGTTCATAACTAAATTTAGTGCTGATAACTACTAAGATCTTTTAGTTGACAATGCCGGATGTGAAATGGCTTAGATAAAAAAAAGTAAGATCCTAATAATAGTTGTTGAAAGTAATGGAATAAATGTGAACAATACTGTGAACATAATTCACACTAAAAACGGGTTGGAACTATTAACAAACAACAAGTCACCGATCATGTTAATAAACATAAAAAAGATTACCATTCAATACTATAACCTACTCATAACTCAATAACTGTTGTTAATAAGCGTTCATAACTGAGATATCAAAGAAAAAAGAAATAAACTTATACAGGATATGAACAGCTATACATTAATAACATTAAATCTTTAAAAATATATATAATTATATAATGATGATAGAAAGTGAGATTTTGGAAGCCGTGAAAAAATTCGGATATTTGAATCAGCGAATCGATCCGGCGCTGGATTTGTTTGCGGAAATTGAAAAGTTAAAAAAAGAAAAAAATGCAATCATACTCGCCCATTATTACCAGGATGCTGATATTCAGGACATAGCCGATTACCGCGGCGATAGTCTGGGTCTGGCACAGCAAGCTGAGAAGACTACTGCCGATTTGATTGTTTTTGCCGGGGTGCATTTCATGGCTGAGACGGCCAAGTTGCTCAATCCCAATAAGAAAGTTGTATTACCCGATTTAAATGCCGGTTGTTCACTGGCCGATTCCTGTCCGCCGGAAGATTTTCGTAAATTCAAAGAATCACATCCCAATCACATTGTAATTTCATACATCAACTGCACTGCCGGTATTAAAGCACTCAGTGATATCATTTGCACCTCTTCTAACGCTATTAAAATAGTGGAGTCGGTGCCTGCAGACCAGAAGATAATTTTTGCACCTGACAAGAACCTGGGTGCTTATATCATGAAAAAAACAGGTCGTGATATGATCTTGTGGGACGGCGCCTGTATGGTGCATGAGATTTTTTCACTCGAAAAAATTATGAAGCTGAAACATCAGCATCCGAAAGCAAAAGTAATTGCACATCCCGAGTGTGAAGATCCTGTTTTGAAGCAGGCCGATTTTATTGGCAGTACCACAGCATTGCTGAATTATACTTCACATAATCCTGCAGATGAATTTATAGTTGTCACCGAATCAGGTATCATCCATCAGATGCAGCTGGCAAATCCGCATAAGACCTTTATCCCGGCCCCACCGGAAAATAATTGTGCCTGCAACGATTGCCCGCATATGAAACTAAATACACTCGAGAAACTTTATCTTTGTATGAAGTACGAAGTTCCCGAAGTATTAATTCCCGAAGAACTGGCGGCAGATGCATTAAGACCTTTAAAAAGAATGTTGGAAATTTCAGCGAGTCACGGCCTATGAGACTATTATTAGTTTTTGCATTTTTACTTTCATTTGGAATTGTTACTGCCCAGGAAACGGGTAATGTAAATCCCAATGGTTTTAATATTTTTTATTATCCCAACGGTGCAAAAAGCAGTGAAGGAAATTTATTGAATGGTAAACCCGATGGAATCTGGAAGGCCTATCATGAAAATGGGAATTTGAAATCGGAAGGAAACCGTGTGAATGGTAAATTAGAAGGTGCCTGGTCGTTTTTTAATGAAGATGGGACACCGGCAGCCATCTATAATTATGTTGGTGGCACCAAAAACGGAATTCAAAAAGAATTTTATTCCAATAAATCCATTCGCGCCGAAGAACCCATGGTGAATGGTGTGAAACAGGGCGTAGCGAAATATTTTTCTGAAACCGGATATCTGATGAAAGAAGTGCCATTTGATAAAGGTGTTGAAAATGGTAATGGACGCAGTTATGATGAATCCGGTAATGTGATTAATCTTTCTATTTATAAGAATGGTTATCTGGTGAAAGATGAAAAAATAAATCGCAAAGATAAATTCAGTTTTAAGCAGGGAACCTGGAAAGAATTTTATCCGGATTTTGTGGTGAAGAAAGAAGCTAATTACAAAGATGATAAGCTGGAAGGACCGGTGAAGTATTATAATCCCGAGGGACAATTCACGAAGATGGATATTTTTAAAGATGGTGAATTGGTAATTGATAAAACAGCAAATGTAAAATTAGAAATCGACCGCGATTATCATGCCGGCGGAAGAGTGAAATCGTCTGTTAATATTATTGATGGAAAAAAACAAGGTGTATACCGGGAATATGATATTAAAGGAAATATTACTTCTTCAAAATTATACCGCGACAATGAAATCTATGCCGAGGGTTTGGTAGATGAGAATATGAAATATCAGGGCCCCTGGAAGTTTTATTATAAAAGCGGAAAGCTTCGTTCCGAAGGAAGCTTTAAAGATGGCAACCGCGATGGTGAATGGAAGTTTTACTATGAAAATGGAAAATTGGAGCAATCTGGAAAATATGTTTCCAACTTACCTGATGGTGAATGGAAGTGGTACTTTATGAATGGAAAACTACTCCGTGAAGAATCGTATCTCAAAGGTAAAGAAGAGGGATACATGAAAGAATTTTCTGACACCGCAACTGTCATAGCAGAAGGAAATTATATTGAAGGCCGCCGTGACGGAGCCTGGAAATTTTTCAGTGAGGCCTACACCGCACAAGGCTCTTATATTGATGGTCTGGAAACCGGTAACTGGAAAGGTTATTTTTCAAATGGTAAATTAGCTTTTGAAGGTTCTTATTTTGAAGGAAATGAAAACGGAGAACATCGCTATTATTACGATAATGGAAAAGTCAAACAAATCCGGAATTACAAATCTGGTTTAGCCGATGGCGAATGGACGTCGTACGATATAACCGGGGAGCTGATTTTGACAACCACCTATATAGCAGGTGAAGAAGTAAAATTTGATTAGTGGCAAATTTGCGGCAGAGCCGCTGTCATTTGCGGCAAGGCCGCTGTCATTAGGTCATTAGCAGCAGAGCTGCTGTCATTAGCGGCATGGCCGCTGTCATTAGGTCATTAGCAGCAGAGCTGCTGTCATTTGCGGCAGAGCCGCGTCATTGGGTCATTGGCGGCAAGGCCGCTGTCATTAGGTCATTAGCGGCAAGGCCGTGTCATTAGCAGCAGAGCTGTTGTCATTAGCGGCAGAGCCGCGTCATTGGGTCATTAGCGTCAGAAATTTATTTCATATCTCCTTATGTTTTTTGAGCAGGATTCAATCTAGCATTTATCATCTATAATTTATCATGTTAACGAAATTTCTTTCTTTGCAATAGCCTATTAATCCTTAATTCTTAATCTTTAATTTTTAATTCTTACCGCGTCTCCCTAACTCTGCGTTCAAAAAAATGTCATTAGCGGCACGGCCGCTGTCATTGGGTCATTGGCGGCAGGCCGCTGTCATTAGGTCATTAGCAGCAGAGCTGCTGTCATTGGGTCATTAGCGTCAGAAATTTATTTCATATCTGACATAAAAAGGTAACTATAATTACTTGATCATCAGCACAAAAGCTCTTTTAGAAGTATCAAATTATCTAATTGGGTAAAATAAGAATTAAAATTGCTTGATATTTTCTTATTTTAAAAAATGTGATTAAATAAGTACTATTAATAGAGCTTATTTTGTATTTTTGTATTAAAATATGTGCTAATCATGAATCTTAAGCCCATTTCTAAGCATTTAATCCTGGATAGATTAAATTTTGAAAATCCCTGGTGGATTCACGGAAAGATAGACGAAGATTATCAATTAAAGCCACGACGTCTATACTACAAGCTATTTTATTCATTGGTGTTCGAGTCTGATGTCAGAAGGGCCATAACTCTCATGGGACCACGTCGGGTTGGAAAGACGGTAATGTTACATCATACCATTCAGGGATTACTAGACAATCATATTTCAGATAAAAAAATATGCTTTATAAACATAGAAAATCCGGTATACCGCAATATTCCGTTGCACGAACTTTTCAGTTATGCCCGAGAAACAGTTGCTGATAATAATCCTGAAGACTGGTATGTATTTATTGACGAAATACAATATTTAAAAGATTGGGAGATTCATCTCAAAATTCTGGTTGACGATTATCCGTCAACCAAATTTATTGTTTCCGGTTCTGCAGCAGCAGCACTTAAATTAGGTAGTACTGAAAGTGGAGCGGGACGATTTACAGATTTCATGTTACCTCCTTTAACTTTTCAGGAGTATATGCATCTGAAAAAATTAGACCATCTTTTAATTCCAACGGAACTAAAATGGGGAAATAAAATAATAGATTCCTTTTCGGCATTAAACATAAAAGAAGTAAATAAACATTTTGTAGACTACATTAATTATGGTGGCTATCCGGAAGTTATATTTTCTGATACTATAAAATCTAATCCCGGAAGATACATCAGAAGTGATATTGTTGATAAAGTATTATTGAAAGATTTGCCGGGTATGTATGGAATTCAGGATGTTCAGGAACTTAATTCCTTATTTACAAAACTTGCTTATTACAGTGGCAACGAAATAAGTCTGGAATCGTTAAGTAAAGTATCAGGTGTACCTAAGGCATTGCTAAAAAAGTACCTGACTTATCTGGAGGCAGCATTTCTGATTAAAATCGTGAAACGTATTGACCAAAATTCGAAAAGCTTTCAAAGAGATAATTTTTTTAAAGTATATCTCACAAATCCAAGTCTGAGAACTGCACTCTTCTCACCATTGTCACCTACAGACGAAGAGATGGGTTATATGGTTGAAACAGCAGTATTTTCTCAATGGATGCATCGTGATGATTTTATTCCTTATTATGCAAGATGGTCGAAAGGCGAAGTTGATTTAGTCAGATTAAGTAACAAAACCTTCAAACCTAAATGGGTAGTTGAAATAAAATGGAGTGACAACTATTTTGAAAATCCTAAAAAATTAAAAAGTCTGCTGAATTTTTGTGAAGCCAATAAACTCGAGCGCGCATTATCAACAACGGTAGATATTTCTGGTTCTAAAATAATTAAAGGTATTGAAATCGTTTACATTCCGGCTGCAGTTTATTGTTATATTGTTGCAAATAATACTTTGACTGAAAAGTAAATATTGATAGTATTTTTACTCTTAGTATTATTGATTTCTGAAATGGGAGAGGAATAAACACCATTTTACTTAGTGGCCTATTCCAGTTTCGCCCCTCATTTTCACCTCATTGTAACCTTTTGAAGTCGTTTGCAGTTAAAAACGGTGTTGTATTGAAGACTGTCGGGAACGATTATTTAATACAATGATTATCAGCGAATTAAGACAATCATCTTAAACAAAAACCATTATGAAACGAATTTTTTCGGGAGCTGCCCTTCTGGTTATCTTGTTAAATCTGTTTACCGTTATTGCGGTAGCACAGAGTAACAGTCCGTTGGTTAAAGCTGAAAAGTTGTATAAACTTTTTGCATTCCATGAAGCCATTGAAGAGTACGAAAAAGTACTTGCCACTGATCCGACTAACGCTGTGGCTATACGTAATATAGCAGATTGCTACCGCCAGACCAACAATTCGGAAAAAGCGGAAGTCTATTATGCTAAAGTTGTAAAACTCGCCGATGCGAAACCAATCGACAAATTAATGTATGCGCAATCGCTGATGTACAACGCGAAATACGATGCTGCGAAGAAAATATTTGCGGAGTATTCAACAGTTGCATCAACCGATGAGCGTGCAAAGAATGCGATGGAAGCCATCAATAAAATGGATTCCTTTTTCCAGGATAGTTCACGCACCAGAATTTCTAAAATATTAGTCAATTCCGATAAAGCCGATTTCTCACCAGTATTTTATCGCGAAGGAGTAGTATTTGTTTCATCGCGTGAAGCAGGTGCTAAAGACAAAATGCACACATGGACAGGAAACGCATTTCTTACCTTATATTATGCTAAAGGTAAAGAATCAAATCTCCGTTCACCGGAATTATTTATCCGTGAATTCCAGAGTAAATTTAATGATGGTCCCGTTTGCTTTAATAAAGAAGGCAATGAAATGTACCTTACCAGAAACCATGAAACGGTTTCGAATAAGGCCGATAAAATTGTAAAACTTAAAATTGTAAAATCGAAACTGGTAGAAGGCAAGTGGGATGATCCATCTGAATTCCCTTTCAACAGCCGCGAATACAATACCGCACATGCTTGCTTAAGTGCAGATGGCAAACGCCTCTATTTTGCATCAGATATGCCCGGTACACTGGGTGGCATGGACATATTTTATGCCGATAAAAATGAAAGCGGCTGGGATGCACCTGTGAATCTTGGAAATAAAGTGAATACCAAAGGAAATGAATTGTTTCCTTTTATTACAGATGATAATATCCTCTATTTTGCTTCCAACGGTTTGGTTGGAATGGGTGGTCTCGATATTTACGAAAGCACTTACAAAGATGGAAAGCGCTCAGAGCCCCGCAACATGGGCTATCCTGTGAATACGCACAAAGATGATTTTGGTCTGGTGCTTAATAAAGAAGGTGAAAAAGGATACCTTGCTTCTAACCGAAATGGTGGAAAAGGTGATGATGATATTTATGCAGTTGAAATTCTGAAATCGATTGTCGTAGCCGGAAAAGTAACCGATAAGAAAACCGGCAATCCGATTGAAGGTGCCGATGTAATTCTGAAAGATAAATCTGGAAAAGAAATTGCACGCACACTGGCTAAAGCCGATGGTACCTATGAGTTTCCACTAGAATTCGATAAAGAATACACCGTACTTGCAACCAAGACCGGTTACTCGAAAGAAGAAAAACCGGTATCGACTATTAACGTTCGCACCAGCAAAATAACAGTCGATTTCCAATTAGAAAAATTAAGCTTTGCAGTAGAGGGAATTGTATCCGACCGCGAAACTACCGTACCATTACAAGGAGCGAAAGTAGTGTTGCTTAACAAAGATGGTAAAGAATTGGCTAATGCAACTACCGCAGCCGATGGTTACTACTATTTTAAACTCGAAGCTGAAAGCGAATATCGTGTAAAAGCATCTAAAGAAGGCTATTTCTCGAAGAGTGAAATGGTAAGTACCGTTGGTAAAAAAGCAGGTGTAATTAAAAAGGATCTGCCACTTGAGAAATTAATCCTCAACAAACCAATTCGTCTAGATAATATTTACTATGACCTGGCGAAATGGAACATCAGACCTGATGCTGCAAAAGAACTTGATAAGCTTGTACAAATATTAAAAGATAATCCGACTATCGTAATCGAGTTGGGATCTCACACAGATTGCAGAGCGAGTGATGCCTACAACTGGGACTTATCGGATAAACGTGCGAAGTCTGCAGCCAAATACATTGTTGAGGTTGGTGGCATTGAAAAAGCGAGAATCACCGGCAAAGGATATGGTGAAACATTGCTTATAAACCGTTGTGCAAATGGTGTAAAATGCTCTGAAGCCGAACACCAGGAAAATCGACGCACCGAATTTAAAGTATTGAAGTTTTGATAAGCGTATTTAGTACGCGTTCATTATAAAGATTCCATTCCCCCCTCCCGCCTCGGCGGGATTTTTCTTTTTTGAGTTTACCCTGAAGTGAGCCGCTGAAGCACGCTTCAGCGGCACTACTTCAGGGTGATCAGTAATCAGTGACCAGTATTCAGTGACTAGTAATCAGTAATCAGTATTCAGTGATCAGTGACAAGTGAGGTGTCTTAGTAATATGATATGACTGCACCAAGTTGAAAGCGCCGCCCTGAGTCCGCCGGCTGGCGGATCGAAGGGTGATCAGTGACCAGTGACTAGTTATTTTGAATTAAACCTAAAGATTTCGTTTTTCATTTGGATTTATTTTGCTGCCCAGGTTGGTTGTTTATCGTACTCAAAAAGTTTTTATTGAATAGTGATTAACAAGAATTGAATATTGAAGAATGACATTTTTCTGAGCAGAATTCAATTTAAAATTTATCATCTATCATAATAACGAAATTCCATTCTGGGCAGTTCTCCCATCTATCATTTATCATCTATCATTTATCATGATAACGAATTTTCCTTCTGAGCAGAAAAATATCATTCCTAAAAGGCGTGTTCCGACGCATAGTGTCCACATTCGTAGCCATTCCTATATGTACCACAGACTGCAGGTACAGGGCTATCATGATATTTTTCACAACCACACCAATCGAAGTGGTCACATTTGCCATAACCTTCAGGATTAGCCTGGTCTTGATGAGCAAGAATGAGTTGTTCTGCTTCCAATTGAAGTTTCATTATTTCTTCACGGATTTCGTAAAATCGCTTTTTAGCGTCTTCGTAATTGAGATTTGCCATTTGTGGTAGGTTAGTTGTTAAAGGGTTAATTTAGTTGGTATGTTCTAGTTTTGTTGGTCAGGAATTAAGTATTAAGTGTAACCATGCATCAGATCAATATTAGTATTCAATCTTGTCGATGGGTCCTGCAACACTATCCCAAACCATAGTATATAACGAATAGTTAAACCATTCTTTGAACATCTTAAAAGTTAATTTAGGTGGCCATCGATTTTCATCTGTGCACCAATTGTTTAGTTGTTCGCAGAAAACCCACTCAAAGTTTCTCTTTAGCCAGCGCTCCATTTCCTCAGTTGTTTCATAATCAGGAAGCAGGTAAACATCAGGTTCATTAAATACATCTGAATTATCTTCATCCGGAAATATGCTCTGAACCCAATTAAATAATGGTTCTTTTGGAGAAATAACCAATGCTGATCTCCTGACATTTGAAAATACTTCAGCTGATTTAGTCATAAATTATTTTTGAATTCTAATACCAGACTACCGGATAGCGGAACAAGTTGTGAAAATAGTAAATTCTATCTTGAATTGTTAATCAATATTAAAAAATATAATGAATTTTAGTATCTGACAGTGGAAATCGGATTAAAAAGTCTTCAATACATTTTCTATACTTTTGATTAATTAAATGCACGAGCGACACAAATACAATCTGTTATCAGGTTTTAATTGGGGACAGCATACCGGAATGACAGTTGATTTTTAGCTGTAGTGTTGGGCTAATGGATTATACAGTTTGACTTCACTACTATCAGACGAGTTTAACAAAGTTGTTTTCTATTTTTACGTTAAAACTAATATCCGCTTTTAATGCTTTGAAAACTTTTAATATTGTGTCAATTGTTGCACTATTAGCACTGCTTTCAAGTTTAGAGATTTGAGCTTTCTGCACACCAACCAGTCGGCCAAGTTCTTCTTGTGTAAGATTTCTTTCCTGACGAGCAGTTTTTATCATTTTTCCTAAAACGTCCATGCGAAGTTCATATTCATATTCATCACGCTCTTGAGTTCCGGGTTTGCCTATGTACTTGTCTTTCATTTCGGTAAGCGAGTACGTTTTTATTTTTTTAGCAGCCATGTGATTACTTTTTTTGCTTGTTTTCAAAATATTTATTTCTTAGTGTTACTGCCCTTTCAATTTCATTTGCAGGAACTTTGTCAACTTTTTTTAAGAAGCCATGTGTTGCTAAAACCAAGGTTTCTTTATTATCTGTTTTGTCCCAAAATGCAAGTAGTCTAATTTCAAGACCAGCATATTTTGTTCGCAACTCCCATATGTCGTTTTGAAGTTTCTTAAAAAGTTTTGGGTTATTAGTTTGTTCAGCAAGATCAATATTGTACAAGATTTTTTTGATGATTTTTCTGTCAAGCCCTGATATAAATTCATCCGCTTCTTCTAAAAATTTGGTCTCAAAATATCTCATTCTAAAGTATTTTGTTTACGACACAAAGATACCAAATGTTTCTATATTTAGAAACAATGATTTGCATTTATTGTTTGGTTCCGGCTTGTTTTGCTGACAAACAATTAATTAAATATAGATCAATGGTAAAAATGAAATTTTTATTTGTTTGATAAACAGAGTTTTATATGAATAATATAAACTGATAATAACTGTTCACGTTGTAAATTAAATTTTGGGAAATGGGATGCCTAAATTTATTTTTGAAAAAATGGGTGGTCAGCACTTGAGTGGGGACAGTATTCCGGAATGAACTACTAAGGGGGTCAACATGTGCCGGAATGGCTGTTATTGACCCTGGCGTCAGCTTGCTTCGGAATGGAGGGAAGATTGCTCCGGAATGGAGGGAAGATTGCTCCGGAATAACCAATTGCGGTTAGCCATATTTTTATTGCAGAATATGCTTTATTTTTTTAGCCATTTTCTCTAATGTTCCGTTGCTAATTGCATCTGAAAAATGTCTGTGGATGTAAATGTTGCCGTACTCATTTAGGTCATTTATATTCAGTTGACTTTTATCAATATTGGCAAATTTGTGAAACAAGTCTTTATTATTATTATTTATAATTTTAAAATCTTCAATTAAGCCCCAGGCAATGAATATAATTTTGCTTTGATCATTCATTAATTTATCTAATTCACATAAGTGATTTCTGTTTTCATCGGAAATTAGAAATTCCAGGAAGATTTTATTGTATGTTTTTGCCATTCCTGTTGTTGGAAATCCAAGTAGTTCGATAAAAGCAATTTTATCTGAATAAGTGCTTTCTACTTTAAGTTTTGAAAAAATACTATGGTATCTTTTGCCATCGCCCTTATAACCTGGCAACAAAAATGGATGATGGATATTATTAGTTTTCCAAAAACTCACTCCATCATTTAAATACTTAGATACAGAGCTGAACATTTCCTTACTATCAATATCAGCGGCCCAATTTGGGTCTCGGCCAACAAAAAGAATTTTTGCGTCAGAAGGATTTGCTCCTTGATATTTTTTATTTAAATATAGTTCATTCAACGCCTTTGAAGGATGCCTTTGAAATTTAGATTTTTCCATTTAAATATTAATGTAAAGATAATTTTTTGTATGGGTTCAAAATTAACCATTTCCGATTTGGCACATGGTGAAGAAGCATTCCGGAAAGCTTTCAGGATTGCATATCCCCCAATCTGAGGCACACCCAGCCTTAGCAACGGTAGCTAGATCATTGCACGAGTCTGCTTATCCACTTGTCCTTAGGTCCTTCATGCTCGCGATATACAATCTCTGCATCTCCAAATATCAATAATGTTCCTTGGTCTGCCCAGTCTGAAAGAGCTTCTTTCATTGCACGATCAGTGTCCATACGTTTTCCATCTATATCTTTATTTGTCGAGATTATGTAACAGTCTGACACATTTAGTTGTTGCATTGCTTCTTTAATCGCATCACTTTCATGTTGTCCGGATATTTGTTTAAAAAGGTCGGCTCTAAAGAAGGTCGGATGATACAGGTCATTCAAAAACTTGTAACGCGTTTTGTCTTTTTGAATAAAAGTAAGATACCGGTCCTGTTTTACTTTTAAAACAAATTTTCGGATAACTTTTGCCTCGAGATTGAAGTCAGTCATTTTAATATTGTTGGAAAGGTTTTGGCAGTGTGGCGATAGCGCGGTTTTCGAAGCAGCTCCTCGTAAATGGCCAGATCAACCAGCGTAGAACCCGTAACGAAGGGCTATTACGCCAACCGACTGCTAGCGACTGATTCATTTATATTCTCCATATCTCTGTAAATAATATGCAAAAGTTTCAAAGTTGAAAGCAATGGGAATTTTTAAATTTTCGTTTATAAGCTTAGATGCATTTTCTGTTATTTCATATGGTAAATATAATTCTTCATCACCTTCTTGTTCAGCAATAATATTTTTTAACTTCTCAATTGGAATTTCATTAATTAAATATCCTCTGCTGAATTTATCATCAACTTTAAAATATTCGTCGATATAAGAATCCACTTTGATTAGGTTTTCAATTGAGTATTTTTTCATCAATCTTTGATCTAAAGTTTTATGCACAATTGGTATAGCTTACCGATACCGGTATGCCGGCATTGCGCAACACCGGCTCTAATAAAGAGTGCACGCCGACTGAAGTTATACCCCATTAATCTTTGAATCTTAGGGCTAACCTATATCGTGTATTACCATCATCATCCTCATAAGATTCCTTTGTTTCGGTGAAATTTGGGGTTAATTTTCTACTCAGATAGAAACCAATTACTGATATCAGAATTGAAATTAGAACGATAATTATGCCCAGAGTAACACTTATAATTCCCTCGTCTTGAGGTGACCACAGAATAAGTTGGATGCCGGGTGCTAATCCATAAATAGCTGGTAATAAGGCCCATCCATAATGTCGAGGCTGACCTGTAGCTACTAAATAGAGTATCGGACAAGTCCAAAATATTCCGGCATAATCCCTTACTATGATCAGAACCAACAATAATACTATCAATAAAACAATAAATAAAACATGGATAGATTTGAATTTATTCTTTGCCTGTACTGAAGGAACAGATTGAATAAGTTTAGCTAAATCTTTGCCAATTTTATTCTCCGGTATCATTTCCTCAAACACTTGTTGTTTTGGCATTCCAGATTTCACTTTCTCAATGATCAGCTTTTTAATCTGTTTTTTGTTTACACGATTATCCATAAAAGGGAATTAGTTATTTTATTTTTAAATGAAATTTATAATTTGCATTGGCTAACGTTTTTCGTAGTTTGCGATAGACTGTTTTGTAAAAATACAATTTTATGATAGAACGCCAAAACGGCCTGACGCAAACAAAGTGTTAGGCGATTTATTGGTGGAAAATAATTTATTTGTTGCATAAATCTTTAAATGCAGACTTAGCAATCTGGCTTCCCATGATTTCAGCATTTTTTAAGTCTGAACACCCAGCTTCTCTGTTGTTCATTTTGTAATAATTTAGAATTCCTCTGTTATAATAAGCATCCGCAACGGTGTCACTCAATAAAATAACTTTTGAGTAGTCGGAGATGGCTCCTACAAAATCGTTTATCTTTTCTTTTGCGACAGCTCTATTAAAATAGGCCTTTAATTTGGTAGAGTCATTTTCTATTTCTGCAATATTATAAAGCTCAACTGTTTTAGAAAAATCCTGAATAGCATTATCATATTTATTCAAAATAAATTCAGCTATTCCTCTATTATAAAAAGCACTGTAGGACAGAGAGTCCAATTCAATGGATTTAGAAAAATTCTGTATAGCTGGAACAGTTTCGTTCAATTCTAAATGTGCTACACCACGATTATAGAAATATGTGGCTATAGTAGAATCAAGTTCAATGGCACTTGAATAATCTTCAATTGCTCCTTTTAAATCATTTTGGTCATGTTTTTTTCTAGCTTGATCAAAATAAGAATCGGATGACTGTTTGCATCCGATGAAAAATAGTATTGAAATAAGTATATAATAACTTTTGTTATTCATGATTTGAAAATATATCTCCTAACGTTTCTCAGCTATACGCAGGCAGGGATTTTTACCAATGAACTTCCTACGAAGAACTGAACTTCAAATATAGCACTTTTCTGTCCTACGAAGCACGAAACCCCTGCTTGCGTATAGGTGATGTTATAAGCTGGCCTTCTGTCTGTCGTGGTTGTAAAGTCCTTGTAAATTGTGAGTTTCGGTGTTGTTGTCAAGTTAAGGTTGGGTCTGTTTGTGTTGGCTGTGGTTAGTGGTTTTAAAAATTTTAGAAGGGAAGGAAATTTTAAAAAATAATTTTTCTTTGTCCTTGGGTGGGAAAGGTGGAAGCTCTTTTGCAAGCTTTGGTCTGTGCTTGGGCTTGTGCGGCTTGCAAATGTGCTTACACCTGTGGGTTGGCTATTTGTCGTCATTCCAATAATAGCTGTCTGGAAAAGGTCGTTTGCCGAATATTGCAGTTCCAACACGAATTATCGTTGAGCCTTCTTCTATGGCTGTTTCTAAGTCGTTGCTCATTCCCATTGATAACTCGTAAACAGGGAAGTCTTTGTCTAACATTTGTAATTGAATTTTTTTGAGCAATTGAAAGCATTTGCGAACTTTTTCTTTTTCAGTAGAAAAAAGGCCGATTGTCATTAATCCTTTAATGTTTAATCGGTCAAGTTGTTTAATTTGTTGAGTAAAAATCAAGGTATTTTCGGGTGAAACACCAAACTTACTTGCTTCATAAGAGGTGTTAACTTGGATAAAAACATCTAGGGTTCTATTTTCAAATTCTAATCTCTTTTGCAATTTTTCAGCTAATTCCAACCTGTCAACCGATTGTATGCAGTCAGTATATTTTATAACTTCCTTGATTTTGTTGGTTTGAAGATGTCCTATGAAATGGGTTTGGTGTGGCGTATTTTTTAGTTCTTCATATTTGTCTTTGAGCTCTTGTACTTTATTCTCTCCAATCAGCGTTTCTCCTGATTCAATCGCTGTAATAATATTTTGAGCTAAAACAGTTTTTGTTGCTAAAAGAAGTTTGATTTCATTAGGATTTCTTCCAGAAAATTCAGCTGCTGTTCTAATTCTACGTTTAATATTGACAATGTTTTCGATTATAAAACTCATAATTGTAATTCGTGTTCAGGGCAATCCACTCTCAACTCGTTTTCGGCAAGTTTACTTTTAAGGAGTTTACAGTAGTGCACACCTTGTTCAAGTTGGTAATTGGAACAAGTAAAACACATTCTTTGAATGGTAATGATTCCTGATTTGTTTAAGTCATAAATCAATTTCAGCAATCCATTAAGCATTATTGTTTTTTGTTCCTGTGTCAGTTTTTCAATGGGTTGTTCTATTGATGAAGCAAATAATGATGACTTTTTGGCTATTTTTTTTCCTTCGTTTGTGAGTGATAGCGAAAAACTTCTCGTATCAATGGGGTCAGTCTCCTTGGTTACTAATTCTTTTGAAAGTAACACTTTTACGCTATCGCTTATGGTGGCTTTTGTCATATTGAACTCATCAGCCAAATAACCCACCTTACATTTTTCCAATGAATGAAAATAGATAAAAATTAAAATTTGAATTTGTATCGGGCTTAATGAGTTTTCTTTGCTTTCATTCCATAATAATACTCTGAATGCTTCTGAAATTCGTTCCAAAGCCACAACAATGCGACTTTCAATTTTTTGGTTTTGCTCCGTAAGGTGGAAAGAGGAATAGTTCATTTATTTACAATTTTCCATTTCAATTATAAAATATCCTTTTTGTTTAATCTCGGCTTCACATTGCGGTCTTACGGTTTCAATGTGACAAAAACTACATTCTTTTGAAGTTAATGGTTGTTCTTCTTGCCCTTTTGCTTTTAAATATTCTCTACCATAAGCGTATATTATGGTAGTCTCTTTTATTTCTTCGGGTGCAATAATGTCGAAGTGCATTATGCTACCGTCTTTTTTTGTTACGTAGGTGTCCCAAACTGCTACTTTCATTGTTTTTGTTTTATTGTTTTGTGCGTTTGCAGAAAATGCAAACAACATTATTACTATACTACTTAAAATTCTCATTTGCTCGTGATTGTTTAAAAGTAAAGCCCTGCAAAGATAGGAATCCTAACTATGCAGGGCAATTTTTTTTAACCTTTTACATCAGCCATAGATGCACCAAAGTTGATGTGTAATACATTTCTGTTTGGTGTTAGCAATGCTGGAACAGATTTTACACCTGCATTTTCCGCTTCGTCAATTCTTGATTTGTCATTACCGAAGTGAACTACTTCTACATTGTCTTGACCTAAAAGGTTAATGATGTCGTGCTCTGCACTTACGCATACTGGACATCCTGCGTGATAGAAAATTGATTTTGCCATTTGATTAAATATTTTATAGTTGTTTGGCATTATTGCCGCTACAAATATAGTAAGGAATCCTAACTGTTCAAATTATTTTTAAAGTTTTTAGTACGTTCAGCTAGGAGTTTTTCGTGATTTTTGAAGAATGCTTCAATTTTCTTCCAAAACCGAAACTCTTGCCCCGTCCAAATCTGCTGAAATTAACAATTGGCAAGAAAGGCGTATTTCGGATTCATCTTTATAACCGTATCTTGCAAGTGTTACAGGTTCATTCCTGTCTTGTTTTACCGAACTTCCTTGTAATCCGGTTACGTGTACAATGCAAGTAGCACACCTGCCCATTCCGCCACACTCACCAAAGCAATCAAAATAGAGTTTGTCCTTTAGCAATTCCATTAAATTTCGATACTCACCTTTGTAGGTTTCAATGGTTTGTTCTGCCTCATTTTCAAGAACTGTAATTTTTATGGTACTTCTCGTCATTCCCAAAACGGATCTGATAAGTTTTCGTAAAAACTCTTGTCTGAACTATCCATTTCTATCTGAAGTAGTTGTTCGCTAGTGGCTACTTTTTCTATTTCATTAAATAGCACTCGTTCTTCAAATCGGATATGCTTTTCCAATTCTTCTTCAATCAAACTAATAGTTTTATTATGGTCGATGTCGTTTTCAAAAAGGCGTTTTAACCTTCTATGTTCACTTAAAGCTTGTTTTACCAACTCATTTTCATTTCCTAAAACAGGGAACACATATTGCTCTTCGATTTCAAAATGTGGTTTTAAATAGCTCATCCAAAACCAATCCAAATACTTTTTTATCCTTTCGGGTTCTACATTTAACTTGATGCCTTGACGGATTTTCCAACAGAGCAATAAGCCGTGATGATGGTCACGGCTTAAAGGCTTGAGAGCTTCGTTTCTTTTAATGGGATTAGGCATTACTTAATTGTTTTTCAAGCTCAATTGCTTTTGGAAACAAAATATTGTTCTCTAAATGGATGTGCAAGTGCAAATCAGCTTCAAATTCCTTCAACAAGGCGAAAGTTACCCGATAGGTATTGCAAGCTTCCGCAGGTGGTGTGTAGTTGTCGCTCAATGCTTCTATTTTTCTGAACCGTTCACCTTCGGCAGTGTGTTCGTGCATCATCATTTGAATAGGGTTTTCTACTGTGCCAAAATGCGGTGCATCTAACTTCGTATTTTCTTGTTTTGCTTTAGCCATTTTGCGAATGAAAGGAAACAAAATCAATTCTTCTTTTTTCATATGTGCTGCTAATTCACCAGCAGTCGCATTAAAGTGTTCATTGATTTCCAATAGTTCAGGATGGCGGTCACCGTGCACTCGGCAAATTTTGTCTAGATAGGGTTTTATTTCCTGCGTTTTGTCTTCCACATATCGATGGTGTTTCTTTTCGATATAATCTGCCATAAGGTCTATTGGCCAAGATTGATAGTCGATGGTGCTTTCCGAAGTTGCTTCGTTTGCTTCGTTTAAATCTGTTACTACAGAAGAAGTGTCAATTTGTTTCGCTTCGCACGCATCTTGTATGGTACGATTGCCTTGACAACAAAAATCGATGCCATATTTTTTAAAAACAGAAGCAGCACGGTAGTCTTGTGCTACCAATTCTCCGATGATGTTATTTTCTTGAATGTTCATTTTATGATGTTTTAAATGTTATTTATTATTTCCCCAATTAGTTATTTCGTCATTGTTCCAAAGCGTTGGGAAAAATTTACGTTGTTGAAACTTTGGATGCAGGTATTTTTTCCATTCACTACCGCCTGTTGCTGCTTTGTTTTCACCTTTTAGGTCAAGGTAATGTTGAGCTGTTTCGAGGTGTACCAATGGCCAAGCCACATTGTATAAATGGTCAAATTCTTTCAATTTAGTTTTTAGTGCTTCCGAACAATTTTGCATATTCAACACTTTATCTTCAAGCGTAGAGCCTTTGGTTTTGTTTGCCATTGCAATTAATCGGTCTAAATATTTTTCTTCAAACTGTAAAAGTGTAAGCGACTTTTTCCCGGTTTTTCTATTTAAACCCGCGTCTTTCCAATAGATATGTTCAAAAAAATCGTTAGTTGATGGATTGTTTGGCAATCTGGTTTTACCTTCTTCGTTGATTAGGTTTTCCAATCGGGTGCAATAAATCTCAATCAAACGAAATGTTACCGATTGAAAACCACTTGCAGGAGTTAAACTGCTTCTAAAAGTGTTGTAATCGTCATAGTTCATTCCGTATTTCATCACGTCAAAAGACCCAATAAGCATATTGGTGTAGCGGTTCAATCGGTCTAATTTTTCCAACCAAATGGTTTCATTAAAAGGCTCATACACCAATTGTTTTATTTCGTGAACCATCATTTTAAGGAAGAGTTCAGTTACCTGATGATACATTATAAAAATTTCTTCATCCTTAAAATTTGTTCTAGGTTTTTGAAGGGAAAGTAGTGTATCGGCTTCCACATAATCCCAATAATTAATGGGTTTTGCGTGAAGTAATCCTTTTAGGTACGTTTCGGGATTTTCGCCCAATTGCTGATATTTTGTTTCAATATCATTGATGATTTGTTCTTTGCTCATATTGTTGTGTTTTTAAAAAGTGTTAAACCAAAAATTGTAAGACCTGCTACTTTTATTACTTCCATTCCTACATAATAAAAATGAAGGTAAGAAGGCGGTACGAGCAGCCCTTGAATATGTAATTCAGCTCTAGCATCCAAAGCTGGTAAAAGCCAAAAAGTCTGTATTAGTAAAAGAACGATAGGGACGACAAAGGATAGATTTTGCCATTTAAGAATATCAGGAGAATTCCATAAAATATTGATAATTATAACCAATGCAAACACCCATTCAACTTTGTTGAGTGCACTAAAAACAATTCTGCCTATCCCTAAACCCAAAGGTAGGTTTATGCCCGGTGCACGAAATTTGAGCCAAGCTTCCATAAAGCTAATGGCACACACAAATCCTATCCATAGGAAAGTACAAATAATGACTATAGGCATTTTTACTACGGTCATAGCAATGGAATTGAAGGATTATTTTTGTAATACTCAATTTTTGAATGAAACATCTCTGCCATTCGTTGTCCTTGCCATTTCATTCGTTCTGCTTTTTCACCTGCAAAATTTTCATCCACCG
>CAUJFJ010000133.1 GCA_963169675.1 Bacteroidota bacterium | reverse complement strand
CAGGTACAAGTGTACATTGGAGTAAGTTTCTGACAGAAAATTCTCTAAAAACAAAATAATAAGGGGGCATTATTCCGTTTGAATAAATGCCCCTTAATTTTATACAGAAGTTCCGTCTTGTTCGTTGAGTAGATTATAATGCTTCATCTTATTGTAAAGAGTTTTCCTGTCGATGTTGAGTAATCTAGCTGCCTTAGATTTATTAAATTGGACCTTCTGCAATACATTCATAATAGTTTCGTATTCTGCTTCCAAAGCTGCTTCTTTTAGATTTGTGACCACTTTAGGTATTTGTTGTTGGTCGTTTCTGAAATCATTGTGATTCTGATTCGAAGAAATTAAAGTAGATACATTACCTCCGGTCAATTCAGGCGGAAGAGCTTCAGGCAAGATTAACTCACCATTGGTAAGCAAAGTGGACCTTTTAATAATATTTTTTAATTCACGAATGTTTCCAGGCCATGAGTATTGTAAAAATATATCTTTTACTTCATCCGAAAAGCCGGAAATTTCTCTTCCCAACTCCATATTTGCTTCTTTTAGAAAATGTTCTGCAAATGGGATAATGTCTTTGGATCTTTCTCTTAGCGGTGGAACATTAATCGTAAATTCATTAAAACGGTGATAAAGATCCTCTCTGAATTTTCCGTTCCTGAAAGCATTTGCCAGATTTTCATTAGAAGCTATTACGATCCGTACATCAAGATCTATTTCTTTGTTACCACCAATTCGTTTCAATTTTCGTTCCTGAATAACCCGGAGCATTGATACCTGAATATCATAACCAAGATTTCCAATTTCATCAAGAAAAAGAGTTCCCCCGTTTGCAAGTTCAAAATGACCAATTTTGGAATTGATCGCACCGGTAAATGAGCCCTTTTCGTGGCCAAATAATTCACTTCCTGCCAACTCTTTCGATATGGCGCCGCAATCCATAGCCACAAATGGTTTCGATCGTCTTTCGCTTCTGTCATGAATGCTTCTTGCAACTGCTTCTTTACCAGACCCACTTTCACCATAAATAATTACAGAATAATTTGTGGGTGAAACTAAATCAATCTGTCGGTACAATTCAATAGCACTTTTACTTTTACCTATAAGAAAAGAAGGTGAAGAAGTTTGCTTTCTCGCATTTTGTGTCTTTACTCTTGAAACATCGTCAGCGCCACTCGTGTCTTCACCCAGTGCTTTTCGTATCATCAACAGAATTTCATCCGGAATTAAAGGTTTAGTTACATAATCCAGGGCTCCGGCTTTTATCACATTTACAGCCATTTTAATATCTGAATACCCCGTAATTATTATAACTGGCAAATGAATATCTTCTGCATGCAATTTCTCCAATAATTTTAAGCCATCAGTATCTCCTAGTCGGAAATCACTCACAACCAGGTCAAACTTACTTCCTTTTAAAAGTTCCAATGCTTTAGATCCACTGAAAGCAGTTTCAGTCTGATATCCATGTCGGTTCAGGAATCGGCTTAAAAGAGCACAAATATCAGTATCATCATCAACAATCAAGATTCGCTTTTCCATATATGAAGTTGTTTTTATTAATTAATTATATCAGGAAAAATACTTTTTATAGCAGGCAAGATCAATGCGCGGGTGAGTGGTTTTCCAACAAAATGGATAGCACCTCTTTCAGCTGCAATTTTCCGCTCCGTATCACCATCGTATGCACTTATCATAATCACTTTCACTTCAGGGAATTTCTCTCTAATATGAATTAATGAATCCAAGCCATAACCATCGGGTAAGCTATTGTCAAGAAATAGAATCAAATTAGGAGAATTACTTAATTTCTCAAGTCCTTCTCTCAAAGAGGTAGCATATCTTGCTGTAATTCCATATTGCTTTAACATGCCTGACAATAGTATGCAAATGTCTATTTCATCATCTATGATTACTGCATCAATTTTACTCCCCATCTCTTAAATTAAGTAAACTGTTCCCAAGCTGTGTCCCGATATACATCAAAATTCATTCCTTATTGATCCATTGATGAAAGATTTTCTCATTTAATCCACATATTTACTCAAATAAATAGCCACTACTTTGATTTGCATGGCTAATCTTCATGGCACAATATTGCTAGTGAAGATAAAGAATAATATATAAACTAAAATACAAAATCATGGAAAATTCAAAAAATGAAATTCAAGCTCTTAACAGCTTGATAGAGATCAACAATGACCGGATTCAAGGTTATCAAACAGCCGAAGAAGAAACCGAACATACTGATTTAAAGTCTCTTTTCGGATCTAATCGTAGTCAAAGTCAGCTATTTAAATCTGAACTCAGCAATACTGTCAGGAAACTTGGTGGAGAACCAACCGAAGGTACTACCGTATCGGGAAAAGCTTATCGCGCATGGATGGATGTTAAAGCAGCCCTTACCGGAAAAGACAGAACGGTTATTCTGAGCTCCTGTGAATTTGGGGAAGATGCAGCGCTTTCAACTTACAATTCCGTCCTGGAAGGTTCAGATCTCTCCGCTCAATCGAGAGCAATAGTCCAAAAACAACATGCTGAACTGCAAAGAGCACATGATCAAATGAAAAAACTTCGTGATCAACAAACAGCATAATCACTATTTAAATAAAAAAGGAGTGGCAAATAAATTTTGCCACTCCTTTTTTGTCTTATTTCTACAAATTGGGGAAATAAATCTACAACTGCAAATTTATTATCTACCTAAATCAGAGCATATCTGATAATTGATCTACCAACTGCTGATTTAGTTCGAATTCCTTCTTTAATGCATCGTATTCGGTTTGAGCAGCGGTTCCTGATTTCTTTTTAATTCCATCAATTAAAGAATAAATCCTGTTGCGCGAATTTTCTACCTCACCCAACTTAAGCTTAACATCCATCTTACTCATTTGAGCTTCAGTAATAGACTTTTTAATTTCTGAAATCTTTTTATCAGTAATGGTGAGTTTACTTTCATACTCATCAAGTAAATTTTGTTGATATTCATTCACAAACATTCCTGCGGAAATGGTATGTGCACCGGAATCCACTGAGCAGAAAGTTATAGCCGCCCCTATCATCAGGAATTTGATTCTTAATTGCATAGTTTTCATAGTATAAAGTTTAAATTATAAGCTGCTGCCTTTTATTACTCTAAGAAGTATGGCAACGATAGCCAGTACAAGCAAGAAGTGGATTACTGCTCCAATGCTGTAAACAAAGAAGCCAAGAGCCCAAAAGATAACAAGAATAACTGCGATCAAATAAAGTAGATTGTTCATATGTTTAGGTTTTAGTGTTACAATCTCAAAACCATTCAATTCACATGCCATATGAATATCAGAGCATTGATAGCGTAATTTAATGAGTTAACATCTCAAAATTGGTCCGAAAAATTCCCATAATTCCCCAAATTGTAGACAATACAGCTACTTTATTAACAAATTAGCCCATGCTTTGAACTCTATTTAGTGGCATTGATATTGGATATTAATACGAAAACATCGCTACTATGAAACCTCTAACAAGTTCAATAGAAAATCAAGAGCAATCAGGAACAAAAGCTGTAAGTAAGATCATTCTTCCCTATGCTTTTATAGGTGGTATCATTGTAATCTTATACTTTTTGGTAATGAGATTCGCAGGATTCTATCAAAGTACAGGATTAAGGGCAATAAATTATTTGCTGATGGCTCCGGTTATCTATTTTGCAATTAAGGCATATATCACAAAAGGGGTAAACAGGTCATATCTGCTTGGAATTTACTCAGGAATACTAACCTACTTTATTGCATACGGATTATTGAGCATTTTTATGCTGCTTTACCTGTCATTTGCTGACCCACAAATGATGACATACATACATGATGCATCATTCCCTGAATTACAATTAAATCCTCTAAGTGTGGCAGGCTTACTTATGGGCGAAGGAATGGTGGCAGGTGTTATCACATCTTATTTATTAATGCAAAACTTCAAGGACGACATTCGTAAAGCAGCTTAGCTTTAATTAAATATGTATTCATTCTATGTTCAATATTTCAGGTCTGATCAGACCAATACTGAAAGTTATATCTTATCTTTTTGTTTTTATAATAAGTATCTTTCTGATCGTAATAATGCTCTTTCATGTGCCGGTGGTACAGACATTCATTATTTCGAAAATTAATGCGTTTTATAATAAAAAAACCAATACTACTTTATATATTGATCAAATACATTTAAATCTGAGAGGAGGACTAACAATCCGAAACATAGTAGTTCCTGATATAAATGCAAAACCAATTCTTGAAGCTAAATCTATATCTGTTGGAATAAACTTCTTCAAACTTCTTAATAATGAGATTGATTTGGGCATAATACGGTTAGAAGGCGTTAATTGCAATATCAGCAAAAATAAAATCGATTCCACTTTTAATTTTCAATTTATTATAGATTCCTTCTCGGCGGAAAAAAGTAAAACTGCAGACACTTCTAAAAGCTCAATGCAGGTGCATGCATCAAAAATTGAAATTCTCAACACTACTTTTTCATACCATGATCCAGTTGGTGGTCAAAGTATCAAAACAGATGTCGGTGAACTTTCAGTTGAAATAAACAAAATGCAATTGGATTCATTGGTTTTTAATCTAAAAAATATCAGTGCCGAAAATGCAAAAGTAACCTATTCAATACTTCACTACACTGAAAGTGATACCAGCTCAGTAGGAGTGCTTCCGGAAATATCATTTCAGACAATTAATCTAAAAGATTGTCAATTCGTTTTGTCGGATGAGCCGGATACAAGCGGAATGATTATCCGAACCAGATCTATTTCAGTTGACTCCAGGGAATTTTCTTTAAACAAACAACTAGTCTATCTGAATCAAATAAAAGCAGATGGAACAAATTTCATTCAATATAGTCGCCGTTTAAAAAAACAGAATTCAACAGAACCAGCAAAAGAAATCCAATCAATAAGAATCCCATATGATATTCAAATACGGGATTTGCAACTATCAAATAGTTATTTTGCAAACCATTCAGCATTTCCGGATTTGTCATACCTGTATGCGCTTAATTCATTAAAAATTAAAAACATAATTGCGTATAATCAAGAGTTTTCAGTCGACATATATGAAAGTTCGGGGGGTGCATCTAATGGTCTTATAATAAAATCTTTGAATGGTAAATTAAAACTCAATAGTAAGGAGTTACTTATTTCAGGTTTAGCTGCTACAACTCCAAACAGCAATATTAAAATTAATGGGTTTTCACATTTTAACGGTTTCGACAGTTTAATTAAAAGTCCGGGAACGGCAGCAATCAAATTTACCGGAGATATTGATATGAAAAATCTCTATGATCTTAAATTACTTGCTCCAAACCTATCAGTTAAGCCACAAATAAGTAGAAACCTACACACAGCATTGAGTATAAAAACCAAACTTAGCGGTACCATCGATAACCTCCATATTGAAAGTTTTACTGCTGCAGCATCTAAAACCAGTATTGCTGTTTCAGGTTACCTCAATGACCTTACTAAGTCGAATCAATTATCATTCAAAGGAGTTAGATTTAATGCCATGGGCAATGGAAAAGAAATCAAACAACTGGTCCAACTTCCCGCTGAAACAAGACTTCCGGAAAAAATATACCTCAAGGGATTAGCTTTCGGTGATCTTCATAATATACATTACAATTTAAGTGTGTTGACAAACAGAGGTAATATAAAAACACATGGAACTGTGAATTTGCCCGAAAGTTTTGAGCCTGAATATTTGTGTTTCGTTTATACCAACAATCTTGATGTTGGATACTTTGCAGGTAAACCCGGATTACTTAGTGGAACTGCCTTCAAGTTAGTTGTGGAAGGGCGATCATTCCAGCCAAACAAAATGAACACATTAGCCCGTATTACGGATCTAAAATTCAAATACAATGGTTATGAATATGAAAATATTGGAATTTCTGCAACATTGATTAAAAATAAGATCGATGGAAATATTCTTGTGAACGATACCAATTTACATGCAAATATGTTTGTAAAAGCCAACATCGACTCATCTGATGAACAGGCCACTATTAAACTTCTCGTAAAAGGATCCGATTTAAAAGAATTGGGATTCTCCAAAAATTCGCTCTTTATTCAGGGTAAATCAACTATAACGGTTAAAGGATTTGATAAAAATAATATTATAGGGAATGCATCCTTCAGTGATCTGGTAATAATAAAAAACGATATTACATATACTCCAGAATCAATAAACCTTTTTCTTAACAATTCTATTGATAGCTGTGAAATAAAATTAAACAGTTCGTTTGCGAATGTAAGTCTATATTCGAATATGAATATTACTAAACTGCCTATGCTTGCAGAGACTGTAATTTCAAAATACATGTCCGCAAATCTTGAGGCGACACGAGACACAACTCCAAATCAAATAGTAACATTTACAGCTCAAATTACTGATCCAAAACTGATATCTGATTTATTTATTCCCGGATTAGAATCATTTGAAGTCACTAAAATGCAGGGAAACTACAACAGTCTGGAATCGAAGTTACTCATTGACGTTGAAATGCCCTTAATCAGATACAATGGATTGGAATTGAAGGATTTAAATCTTTCTATAAATTCAAATTCTGATCAACTGAATGGGAAACTATCTATTTTAAAGTTGACCTCAGGGAATATAGAAATGCCAGAGACGAATGCAAATGTCAGTGTAAATTCCGGAAATATAAATGTGAACTTAAATATTGCAGATAGTATAAAAACAAGGTTGGATTTAACGACAGCAATTATCTTGAAAGGGAAGGAAATTCAGTTCACTTTTCCCGAAAATAAAATAACATTAGATAACCGGGTTTGGAATATTACTCCTGATTCAAAATTCATTTCGGCAGATAAGAAAATAATTGTCCCTCAATTTAATATGGAATCGGGGGAGGAATCGATATCAGCTACTTCAAATTCTGCTGATGGCTCTCAAATGACAACTCTTCAAATAAATTCATTCCGACTAGAAACTATTTCACAGATAATTTCCTCGGATACACTTCAGGCCAGCGGTAAAATTGATGGCAAAATTCTATTGGCCACCAGGAGCTCGGTAACAGGAATAGATACTAAACTAAAGATAACAGATCTTGAATACAGGAAAACCGCCATTGGAAATCTCAACATCCACCTTACAACTATAGATCAAATAAAATATGTGGCCGGTTTGACTATTGATGGCAAAGACAATTCCATAAGTGCAAATGCTACATACTTTTCCGATACCACAGCAGGATCAGTAAATGCATCGGTAACCATAGATCGCATTCAAATGAAAGCAATTCAGGCTTTTATTCCTTCTGCCATAAGCAATGTGAATGGTCAGCTCAATGGGAAACTGGAAGTAAGTGGTCTTTTAAAAAGTCCGGAAGTAACCGGTAACATTTCATTTGATGGCGTAAAAGGAGAAATTACCGCACTAAGTAATTCCTTCCAAATAAATAATGAAACCATTGGTATAAAGAATAATCAACTTACATTCGAATCTTTTACTGTTAAAGATTCTCTGGGAAACGAAACACAAATAAATGGGTATGTTACGTACACCTCTGCACAACCTTTAGAATTAAATTTGAAAATTGTGAGCAACAATTTTCTGCTTTTGAATACAAACAAAGAAGATAATGAGCTGTATTTCGGGACACTTTTTGTTGATAATACCATCACAGTCAGGGGCACTTCTGATTTTCCAAAAATAGAAGCCAATATTAAAATACTGGATAAATCGAGATTAACTTTTGTTGTTCCTGAAAAAATTGCCTCAACAGAAACAGGTGAAGGAGAGATCAGATTTGTAGATGTTCATTCGAAGTTAGACGAAATCATGAAATCAGCTGTTAAAGCAGATACAGCTATCGCGGAAATAAGTGGGATTGACTTGATTGCTAATATTGAAATCAATAAGTCGAGTACGCTAACTCTGTTGGTTGATAAACAAACCGGAGATTCACTAATAGTTCAGGGAGATGCCGTGATAAGTGTTATGATTGATCCGGGAGGGAAGATAAGTATGACAGGCACCTTTGAAATCTCCGAGGGCAGTTATCTTGTTTCTTTAGAAAATCTGGTGAAGAAACGATTTGTTTTGGCTAATGGAAGCACTATCTCCTGGAAAGGAGATATAATGGATGCAGACCTCGAAATTAAAGGGGCGGCTACTGTAAACGCTGCACCTTTGGAATTAGTAGCCGATCAGGTCAGTGGTTTATCAGAAACAGATTTAAACAGTTACCGACAACGGCTGCCATTTCAGGTCATTCTACATATGCAGGGAGTGTTGCTAAAGCCTCAGATTAGCTTCGAAATTGGTTTGTTACCGGAAGATCAGGGTGCGTTAAATGGAACAGTATATGCCAAATTAAATTCCCTTAATCAGGATGAATCTGAACTCAATAAACAAGTCTTTGCACTATTAGTTCTTAATCGGTTCATTCAATCAAATCCTTTGG
Source organism: Bacteroidota bacterium (assembly GCA_963169675.1). Lineage (GTDB taxonomy): Bacteria > Bacteroidota > Bacteroidia > AKYH767-A > OLB10 > JADKJB01. Next base: position 11,411 of record CAUJFJ010000133.1, on the reverse strand, counting down.
AAGGAGGGTCTGGAGTTCAAAATGTTGCTCGAAATAGTGTAAGCAAATTTTTAAGCCAGCAACTAAATGCTTTTGCAATGCAACACATTAAAGGTGTTGAACTGAATTTTGATGTGCAATCTTATGAAGATTATTCTACCGAACAACCAGAAGGAAAAACGGAAGTAAATGTGGGAGTTACCAAAAGATTTATGGGTGACAGATTAATAGTTCAGGTTGCAGGCAATGTAGCTGTTGAAGGTGAGGCAGCCAAGCAAAACAACATGAGTGATTTAGCAGGCGATATCGTTCTGGAATATCTAATCACAGAAGACGGTAGATATCGCTTAAAGGTTTTCAGAAAGGACCAATATGAGGGCATTCTGGATGGTGAAATCAAAGAGTCTGGGATTGGACTTGTTTATACCAGAGATTTTGACCAGTGGGGACAATTCTTCCGAAGGCCCCGTGAAAATAAATCAGCACAGTAAATGATGGATACCAAAAGCAAAATTAATTTAATTTCCATATCGCTGCTACTTATTTTGCCAGCTATAATTTTTAGTTCCTGTAGTACAACAAAAAAACTAAAAAACGACGAATCATTGTATTCAGGAACGGAATATAAATTTGAAGATTATAAATCCCGTCACGCAAAAAAAGTTGTAAAGGAAATTGTATCAGATCTACAGCCAAAAACGAATAAACAATTTTTGGGACTAAAAATGAAGCTTTGGGTCTATTTGAATTCTGGCGACTCTACTAAAAAATCAAAATTCAATCGCTTTCTGAAGAATAAAGTTGGAGAAGCACCTGTTTTTTATGAAAAAGAAATTGATCAACGTCAGAGTAATTTAGTAGAAACTACATTGTTTAATAATGGCTACTTTCGGGCAAGTGTTAGTTCTTTGAGTGAAACTAAAAAGAAAAAGACTAAAATAACTTTACTAATAGATATAGAGCCTCCATATAGAATTGATTCTATAATTTATCCAGTTGGTGAATATGAACTATATCGGTTAATCAGAGAAGCGGGACTTAATTCAGAGCTTAACAGAGGTGATATATATAATTTGGAAAGTATCAGATCTGAAAAGGAGCGTTTAACAGATTTCATAAGAGATAAGGGATTCTACTATTTTAAGAGTGACTATTTAATATTTGATCTTGACACTAATAAAAATAAAAATAAATTAAACTTATATGTCAATATAAAAGAAACCACACCTTATGATGCCTTGATAATCTATCGTATCGGAGATGTATTTATAAATCCGGACTATTCCGTAACAAAAGATTCTATAGTTTTAAAACCAGATACAATTCAGGGTAACCCTATAATTTACAATCAAGACGATAATAGCTTCAGGAAGCGTGCAATTGGAAGAGCTGTTTTTATCAGAAAACATGAAATGTACTCCCGAATAAACCATAAAGCTACTTTGGGGCAATTTATGGGAATGGGTACGTTTAAGTTCGTGAATGTTCGTTTTACCGAAGCCGATACCAGCCTCAGAGGTTTTCTTAATACTTATATTAATCTAACAAAACTTCCAAAACGAACGGCGACTATTGAGTTAGAGGCCGTTTCTAAATCCAATAATTACATAGGTCCGGGTTTAAGGGCTACACTTCGAAACAGAAATACATTTCGGGGCGCTGAATTGCTGGTATTCAACCTGAGCGGCTCCTTTGAACAGCAGTTTGGAAAAAATAATGATGGCGTAAATTCGTATGAAGCCGGTCCGGAAATTGAAATTACATTCCCCAGATTCATTACTCCTGTATATGTTAAAAATCCCAGAGGATTCTATACACCTAAAACAAGGATCGTTGTAGGGTATAATTACCTGAAGCGAACAGGATTTTTTAATTTAACTTCCTTAAAATTAATTTATGGTTTTAAATGGAAAGAAAGTCTGTTAAAAGATCATGAATTAAATCTAATTAACATTAACTATATCAGGGTTTCGAACAAATCGGATGCTTTCCAGCAATTACTTTCAGAGAACTTCCTGCTTCAAAAAAGTTTCGAGGAACAGTTCATTGCCGGCATGACTTATCGTTATGTTTACAATGAGCAACTTCTTCCGGAGAAAAAGAATCAGTTTTATTTTTCCGGAAGTACAGATCTTTCAGGAAATACTATCTCAGTATTTAAAAGGCTATTTGGAGGTGAAAAGGTTTCTTCTGATCAACCGGAAAGCATTGCCGGCGAGATATATTCACAATTTGCAACCTTTGAAACAGAATTCAGAGATTACTACAACCTCGATCGTTACCGAAAAATTGTTTTTCGGGTTTATGGTGGGATTGGAATTGCGTATGGAAATTCTGCCACACTCCCCTATCTCAAACAGTTTTTCAGCGGGGGGTCGAGTAGTGTGCGAGCCTTCAGAGCCAGGTCGTTGGGTCCCGGAACCTATTTTGACACCGATGGTACCAATAGTTTCTTTGATCAGGGTGGCGACGTAAGAATAGAGGGAAATGTGGAATATCGGTTTCGTATTGGGGGTATGTTTTACGGTGCCCTCTTTTTTGATGCAGGCAATATCTGGTTATTGAAAGATAATCCGGAATTACCGGGAAGCAAGTTTTCGGGTGATTTTCTAAACGAACTGGCAATGGGTACAGGTTTGGGATTAAGATTTGATGCCAACTTTTTTGTGTTAAGGCTTGATTTGGCCACTCCCGTCAGAAAACCTTGGTTATCAGAGGGTGATAGAATGGTTTTAGATGAGTTTCGTCCTGGAAACAACACCTGGAGGCAAGAAAATTTACTCTTGAACATTGCAATTGGATATCCATTCTAATATCCAAACCAATACTTTAGCTTCCGAAATTTGGAAAATTCAAAATTTATGCTAATTTTGTTAGAAATATACCAAAATGAATTATAAATCGCCTATTTCCATTTTACTGGCAGATGATGATGATGATGATCGCGAAATTTTTGCTGATGTAATCCATAAAGTAAATGGCCCTATTAATCTGGAAAACGCAATATCTGGAGTTGACTTGATTAAAAAGTTAGATACAAAAAAGCAAAATCTTCCAGATTTACTTTTCCTGGATTTGAATATGCCAGGCATGGATGGCAGGGAATGTTTACACACCTTAAAAAGCTGCGATACTTTAAAAAAGGTTCCCGTAATCGTGTTTTCCACCTCAGCTGCAAGCGAAGACATTGATTATGCATACAATACGGGAGCTGATTTATATCTTATAAAACCGAATAAATTTTCAAGTTATTTTTCTTTACTAAAAAATGTACTTGAACTTTATATTACAAAGGCTTTACCAATTAAAGATAAAAAGCGTTTTGTGTTCTCAGCTTAAGGTTTAATTTTGCTACAATCAGATAATTTCAGGGGAAGCATTTTTATTCACCGGTAATTCAACTGTAAATACGGAACCTTCACCGGGAATTCCTCTGGCATAAATTATTCCTCCGTGATTTGTTGCAATTCTTTTGCAAATTGCTAAACCGATACCGGTGCCTTGGTATTCGCTTTTCCCGTGTAATCTTTGAAATATTTCAAAGATCCTCTCAGCATATTCGTTATCAAGACCAATACCATTATCTGCAATAATTACCCTAACAAATGGAAGCTCCTCATTGTTGCTTCTTTGTGATTTCAAATCACTTTTCTGCGAAATTATTTGAGACGTAATCTCAATAAACGGAGTGACTTCCGCTTTTGAAAATTTCAAAGCATTTCCAATTAAATTAAAAAACAATTGATAAATATGTGAATGGATTGCATTAATGGTTGGCAAATTAGAATAAACTATTCTTGCATTTTTTTGCTGTATAACAATTTCAAGATCCACTATTACTTCTGATATTATTTGGTTCAGATCCACATGAACATATGGATCAGAGTGCTTAGTCAATCTCGAAAAACTCAACAAATCGAAAATTAAATTCGACATTCGGCTAGCAGCATTGAGCATTTTATCCACATAAAGTGTGGTTTCATCAGTCAGCTGGCCCTGACTCTTTATCTTCAGCCGGTCTCCAAATGATTGAATTTTCCTTAAAGGTTCTTGTAAATCATGCGATGCAACAAAAGCAAACTGCTCGAGTTCTTTGTTGGAACGTTGCAATTCATTAATGGTATTTTCAAGTTTAATTTCATATTGTTTCTCTGTAGAAACGTCTTCAAAAGTAACTGTAAATCCATCTCCCATTTTAACTGCTGCAATTCGCAACCATCTGTCAATACCTTCATGTGGATAGAATCGTTCAGTTTTGAAAACATTACCATTTTCAGTTACATGTTTGTAGGCATCAAACAATCCTTCTTCTACATTACCGGGGAACACTGATAGCAATCTCTTACCTATCATTTCATCGGCAGGAATATTAACCATTGAAGCCCCCCCTTTGTTGGCCTGAATTATCTCAAAATCGATAATTTCGAAAGTGACAGGGTCTCTGACAGATTTAAAAGACATGATTCCATGCTGAGTAGCCTCTAAAACAGATTTCAGTGATTCCTGAATTTTGTGTTTACTTCTTAGCTCCAACAAAATGGAAACAAGTGCTATAACCATAACTGAGATTGCAGCAATGGAAAAAATGGTACTTATTACTTTAGTAATTTCGATAGATTCTCGCACCTCCCTATCTCGAAGAACACGTAAACGAGATTCTTCAATTTTCATCTGATAACAAATAGATCTGATTGCATCCATGGCCACTTTAGATTCGAGAAAAACATCCTTAAAGCCAAATTTCGTATTCCCTGACTTCTTCAGATGTATGACAAAATTCTGTGCTTCAATTTTTTTATTGATCAAGATCAAAAGCGAATCCAGGTGGGCCTGCTGCTTTGGGTTATCTTTTGTCAGCAGCTTTAATTCTTTTAATTTTAAAGGGGTAATAATCTGGGCATTCAAAAAAGGAGTGAGATAAGTAGAATCGCCCGTAAGCAAAAAACCTCTGGTCCCAACTTCCGTATCCTTCATAAATCCCAATAGCTCTTCAACAGATTCCAAAACATTCATCGAATGGATCAGCCGTGAGGAATTTTCATTTAGCTTCTCAAAACTATTTCGGTACAAATTAATAAGTAACGCCGTGATTAACAGTGCGATACCAAATACAACAAATATCCTCCTAAGTATTGAAGTGTATTCCATAATTACAATCAGTCACTTGCTAAAAGTAATAAAAAAAGAAGAGCATCCAAATAAGATGCTCTCCCTGAACTCCAATAATTTACTTTTTAGCGTCTGAATTCTCAGTAGCTTTCGCTGAAGGTCGGTTCGTGGCTTTGATGCTACTATAACGAACCTTTTGTTCAGCGATTTTCAAATTTTCTGAACCTTGAATTTCCTTTTCTACTTCATTTTTTCTTGTTCCGAGACGTTCCCATAAAATCTCTGCCTGATCCCATTCTTCACGAGTCATAGCATCTTTATTTGTTGAAACATAATTTACAAAATGCTCATGTACTGCACGGATATTGGCAGCGGTTACATTACTCAAGTCAGTGTTAACACCTTCAGGCAGCAAAGTAGCAAACAATCCGCTTGGGTTTTCTGCAGCCATCATTCTTTCTTTCTCTGCAGTAGCTTCAGCTTTCATGGCTTCCCATTCTGATTGAAGAGATGCATATTCAGCTTTAACTTCATCAGACCACTCCTTCATTTCATTCTCAGCTTTCATGCGCTGCTCATCGTACTCTTTTTCAATTTCAGTCCAGTCTTTATCAGCATATGCTTCCCGATTGTTCCGGTGCTCATTTACATAACTTCGATAGTCTTCAAATGACTTCGGTGTCTTCTTCTCACTACAGGAAACCAATCCTGAAAGGGTTGTTGCTAATATAGCAATGATGATTAGATTTTTCATAAGTTTAAATTTTAAATGTTTTGATTTGTAAGTTTCATTATCAAATAATCGTGCCATAGCCTATTCATAGAAATAGCAGACGTAAAACAGAATTTAATGGGAAATATTTCCACAAAATCAGGAATTGCTTGCTGATAAATATTTTTAGATGAATAATCAACAAAAAAAAGCACCTTCGATGCAGAAGGTGCGGGGAAAATTATAGATGCATTTAGCATATAATTAATACAAGTGGAAGGGCAAAACCGAATTAACTACTAGTATCTCTGCCACGATTGAGTTTCGAGAATCGCCCTTCCGGTTGGTTTACTCGCAATAACTATTTCTTCTTCTGAGAATTTGGCAGACGTGTAGGATCAACTTTCTGAGGATCATTTACACCTGGGCGAATGCGAGTAGGATCATTTGTTCTTTCGTCTCTTCGTCCGGTTTCAGTTTCTTCCTCATCTTCAACAGTCGAGGTTGTATCCTCTAAATCTGTATCCAAAGTTTCTTCCTCATCATTCGCGGGACGTTGATTTTTATTGGGAGTAGTTTGTGGTGCTTTTCCCGTGGTACCGGTTGTAGTTTCGCCGGTGATTTTTGTTTTTTCTTTTTGCGTTGTCATGATAGTAAATTTTAATTGTAATTAATAGATGAATTACTTTTCATAACTAAAAAACCATGCCAAATAATGTTACTTCTTTTGTTGCTTTTCTTTCTCCAGCTTCTCTTTTTCCTCCTCCAAACGTTTCTCTTCTTCCTTTTTCTGTCGTTTAAATGCTCCCCTTAGAAGGATACTGTTTTTTGCTGCATCCATATTATCATTCAGACTTTCGGATCCTTCCTTAAGGTTTTCCATTGTCTCACTTAAATCTTTTGCCATTGTAGAGTCAAAAAGCAGTCTATTGATTGCGCCTTTCCCATTATTAACTTTATACATAAGGACTGCCATCTCAGAAGTAATAATTTCCGCATTTTCTACAGTTGATTTCAAGCTTGTAACAATTTCATCCATTTCTATTGGTGCTTCGGATAAAATCAAATCATCCTCCTTTACTACTGGAAAATCAATGCTTCCGGAAGAAATGACAACCACTTTATCACCCATTAGTCCTTCAGAGCTAATCAGACATTTGGAATTCTTACGAATAAATTCACGCTTGTCACCTTCAATCTGCATTTGAACTAAAACCGTGGTATCATTCATCAATATTATATCTCCCACAGTGCCGATATTAATTCCATTATAACGCACATTATTCCCCACCTGTAATCCACTTACAGAGGCAAATACTGTTTTTAGGTTAAATGTGGATCCGAACAAATTTTGTTGGCGGCCAATCACAAAAATTCCGGCAATAAATATGATTCCGCCAATTGCTACCAGCAATCCCAGTTTCCATCTGTTTTCAATGTTCTTTTTAGCTGATGCTTTCATTTCTTTAGGTTATTGATTAAACAAAAAAGGACTTGACCCAGGAATCTTCTAATGATTTTAATTCATCAAATGTTCCTGATTTATATATTTTACCATCTCTTATCATAGCAATGCGATTGGATGTTAATCTGGCACAACTCATATCATGTGTAATAATAATAGAACTGGTCTGATACTTCTTTTGCATTTCCAGAATAAGTTCACTGATTTCGTTACCTGTAACTGGATCGAGTCCTGTTGTAGGTTCGTCATACAGCATAATTTCAGGATTTAAAATTAATGTTCTGGCCAAACCAATTCGTTTACGCATGCCGCCGGAAAGTTCAGATGGTAGCTTATCGGCTGCATCTTTTAAACCAACATTATCTAGTGCTTCATCGATTTTAGAATCTAACTCATTCTGATCCAGTTTCCGATGATGACGTGCTAAGGGGAATTCCAAATTCTCCCGAACGGTCATAGAATCATAAAGTGCTCCACCTTGAAACAGAAATCCTATTCTAATTCTCAGGGCATTTAATTCCTTATTATTTGCTTCAGCCAGATCCGTACCTAAAACACTAATCGTGCCTTCATCCGGCTCAATTAATTTCACAATACATTTAACTAAAACCGATTTCCCTGAACCTGACTTTCCAAGAATCACCAGGTTCTCGCCTTTATTCAAGTCGATGGAAATTCCGTCTAAAACTACTTTTGATCCAAAGCTTTTAAACAGGTTATCAAGCTTCAGAACTTTTTCTTCTGAAATCATACAAGTATATTAGTAACTTGAACTGCAATTACATCAACAACAAAAACTAATAAAGAAGCTGCTACAACTGCTTCGTTAGCCGCTATACCTACACTTTCGGTACCTTTATTTGCATTATATCCTTTGTAGCATCCGGCTAATCCAATTACCAATCCAAAAAATATCGATTTAATTGTTGCAGGTATAAGATCCGAGAACTCCAGCGCCCCGGTTGCCTGCAAAAGGAACAGCTGAAGTGAGACATCTCCGTCGATATTGACACCCACATAGGATCCGAACAATCCCACTAAATCGGAATAAAAGACCAGAATAGGAATTAAAATACTTGTTGCCAGCATCCGGGTTACAACGAGAAATCTAAAAGGATGCGTACCGGATACTTCCATAGCATCAATCTGTTCCGTTACACGCATAGATCCCAACTCAGCACCAATTCCCGAACCAATTTTACCAGCACATATAAGGGCTGTAATAACCGGACCAATTTCCCTGACTAAAGATATAGCTACCATTCCGGGCAGCCACGATTCTGCACCGAAGTCAGATAATGTTGGTTTAGATTGTATGGTAAGCACTAATCCCATTATAAAACCTGTTATAGTAACCAATCCCAAAGATTTGTTCCCGATTTGGAAACCCTGGCGAATAAACTCATTAAATTCAAAAGGCATATGAAAAAGTTCTTTGAAAAACCTTATTAGGAAAAGCCACCAATCTGCAAACAGCAAAAATACTTTTTGTAAATTACTGACTGAAGTTTCACTTTTGACCAATACAACCTGCTTTACGCTTCTATTAATCTTTGCTATCATACCACATGTTTCTGTTGGATTCCCAATTAAAGCAAAATCATGCCGTAAAATGAAAGTAAGAGGTGGTATCTGCTAAAAGCATACAAAATCAGACACAACTTCATATAACTCTATTAAAAGAACTGATAACTGGCTTCAAAATATTGTTATTCAAAAAAGCGATATAATCACAACGCATGGAATATTTTCCCCAAAATGTGTAGCAGGAATGGATTTTCAACTTAAAATGCCATTGAATTTCTGTTGGTATCGTTTTTGTCAATAACAGAGAAAACAAATTCTAATAATTTAAAACTAATCATTATGTCTGATCACGGAAAAACAATTGCAGCACTACTCATAGGAGCTGCTGCAGGTGCTGCTTTAGGTGTCTTATTTGCACCGGCAGAAGGAAGTAAAACACGCAAGCGAATTTTCAAATTTGCAAATGACTCAATGGAAGATATTGAGGATGGTATTGATGAAGGTTCGGAATATCTAAAAGATAAAGTTCGGGAAGGCAAATCAAAAGCTTCTGATCTCGCAGACAAAATTTCAGATAAGGCCCATGATCTTAAAGATAAGGCTGAAGATGCCAAAGACAAAGTAAAGTCTGAAATGGAAGATGCCAGAAGCAAAGCAAGACAACAAGCTTTGTAAACATTTCAATTTGCTTTAACTGAATAATTAAACATATGGAAACTCCCAAAACACATTTCAATGAATTACTCAGTAATGCAATTGAATATCTTGAAACCAGATTCCGGATTGCCAAGCTGGATGCAACAGATGCAGGTGCATCTGCTGCATCAGCTATGCTGACCTGGATTGTATTGGTTATTGCAGGGTCAATTACACTACTCTTCTTTAGTATTGCTGCTGCCCTTGGTATTGGTTATGCATTAGGCAACCATGCATTGGGATTCACTGTTATAGGTGGACTTTATCTGATAATAATTGGTGTATTGTATAATTACAGAAAGATCTGGTTAAGACAACCTATTGGAAACAAAATCATTGAAGCCATTTATGAAAACGACTAAAATAACATCTATTTCTGAATTAAGGTCCGAGCGGTCACGACTTAATTTAAAACTTCAGGTTCTGGATGAAGAAATCCGTGACAATTACACCTCATTAAAAATATCGCTTCATCCGGGTAATATTGTCAAGTCGCTATTCAATAGCCGATTAGATGATACTTCCAGCTCTCCGGTTTCAGATAGAGTCAGTACGGTTGGCGGAAGTGTTTTAAATTTTCTCATTTCAGGAATTCTGATGAAAAAATCAGGAATTATAAAAAGGCTGGTCGCTTCTTCAGTAATTCAAAAATTTGCTCCCTTTCTCATTAAACAAGGGGTGCCTTTAATCTCATCGTTCATTTCTAAAATGAGGGAAAAGTCCCATAAAAAACATCAATCACAAGCTTTTTATGACAGCACAACAGCATATGATTTTAATTCCAAATAACATTGTTTCTTAAAAAGCTACGAAATGACAACTCAACCATCCAAAAAAATTCAGTCAATGAACACTATGACTGAGTGCTCGAATAAATTATATTCACAGGGATTTACAGAGAATTTTAAAGTAAGAAACAAAAAATTAATAGCGCTGAGCGATGAGTCTTCATTTGAACCTGATCAGATAAAAATCACAAACTTTTTTCGTTTCGAGGGACATTCAGATCCCAGTGACAACGCTATACTTTATGTAATAGAAACCGATGATGGTAAAAAAGGAATGTTAATTGATGCTTACGGAGCGGATGCGGATGTGGGCATTGGAGAATTTGTAAAACTAATAAGCACTATTGACAAAAACACCCATAAGGAAGAAAAATAATATTTTCTTTACAATTATTGAAAAGGTTCCACTTCCGGACGGGAAATATCAAAATCTTTAAATCGGTCCTCGCTTAATTTTACCGGATTAAACCTGTAATCGAGCCCACTCTGAGGTAAAACAGGATAAATTGCAAATGTTACCTGAAAAGTATTGAGCACTAGTAATTCATTTTTAATTAATACACCCAATCCGTAAGTCTGGTACATTTTTGATTTAAAAACAGATTGATTATAATCACCTACAAAACCCACTCCGGCCAGAAATATTGGTGCAAAACGAAATCCAAGAAATTCAACCGGCGAAAATATTACAGATTGAAAGGTTAGTGTCAGGCGACTGTATCCTTTTGGAAGCTCTTCCCTATATCCAGGAATTCCATTTTCAGCATTTAAATATAAATATTCATTCGATGCTCTGTTCATTCCATAAATAAATCTGATATCGGCAAAATTCCTGATATACCACCTATTAAATTTTATCAATGGGGAAAAGTATATGACTTCGGTTCTAAGTAGACCAATAGATTTAACATCTCTTTGTATAAAGCTCCCGATTCCAATTCCCGAATACAAATATCCCAATTTACCATAATACGTACCTATAGCACCTGAAATTCCAAAATAATATCTGGAGCCTGTTATCCGGTTTTCAATTCCGGAAGTTACCGTTAACTTCCGGCCATCAGGAACATCTTCAGCATCACCAAACTTAAAAATATATCTGTCGGTTTCATACTTTCTGCCTGAAAAACTAAGA
>CAUJFJ010000132.1 GCA_963169675.1 Bacteroidota bacterium | reverse complement strand
AATGTAAATGCGCGACCACCTTTGGTTACTTTGGTTACCCTGTTAATTGCAACGAGTCTGTCCTTTAACTCGATATCACTGGTTTTTACCCTTTTTAGATTAGATGCCAACATAATTTCTTAAAATTTTAATCCTCCGTTTCTTGCGCCTTCAGCAAGTGATTTAACTCTTCCGTGGTACAGGTAACCACCGCGATCGAAGACCACATTAGAAATTCCTGCAGCAACCGCTCTTTCGGCGAGTACTTTTCCAACAATAGAAGCTTCTTCTACTTTTGATTTGTTACCATCTCCTAAAATCTCTTCTCTGGAGGATGCTGCGATCATGGTTACTCCGCTGATATCATCTATCAACTGGGCATAGATCTGTTTATTACTTCTGAAAACGGACAAGCGTGGACGCTCGGCAGTTCCGCTGATGGTTCTGCGAACCCTCTTGCGTATACTTGTTCTCCTGGTTACTTTTCTGGATTCCATTGAATCAATTATTTTTTAGCAGCTGATTTTCCAGCTTTACGTCTTAATGTTTCTCCTACGAATTTAATACCTTTTCCTTTGTATGGCTCAGGAACTCTGAGTGAACGGATCTTTGCCGCTACCTGACCCAATAATTGCTTATCGTGACTTTCAAGGGTAATGATCGGATTCGCTCCTCTGTCCTGACGGGTAGCTACTTTAATTTCTCCCGGTAATTCAAACACCACATGGTGAGAATATCCCAGTACCAGATCAAGTAACTGACCCTGATTTGAGGCACGGTAACCAACCCCAACCAGTTCTTGTTCTATTTTGTAGCCTTCAGTAACACCTTTGATCATATTGGCAATTAACGAGCGGTATAAACCGTGCAATGCCTTATGACGTTTTTGTTCGGTTGCGCGCTCTACCAAAAGTGTAGCGCCATCCATCTGCACAGAAATTCCATCCTGAAGTTTTTGGCTCAGTGTGCCTTTCGGTCCCTTTACAGATACCTCCATCGATTTTACATCAATGGTCACACCAGCTGGTACGGTGATGGGTAATTTTCCTATTCGTGACATATTGAAATACTGATTGAATTAATTAATAAACTAAACATAAAACTTCGCCACCGATATTACCTCTGCGGGCTTCTTTATCGGTCATCATTCCCTGCGATGTTGAAATGATAGCGATTCCCAATCCGTTCAGAATTCTTGGAAGATCTTCAGAACCGGAATATTTTCTTAGACCGGGACGGCTGATTCTTTCAATTTTCTTGATTGCCGGAAGCTTTGTTACCGGATTATATTTCAAAGCAATTTTGATGTTGCCCTGGTGGTTTTCAGTCTCCTCAAACTTATAGTTCAGGATATAACCTTTATCGAAAAGGATCTTAGTGATCTCTTTCTTTACATTGGATGCAGGCACCTCTACTATTCGGTGATTAGCCTTCATTGCATTACGCAATCTGGTAAGGTAATCTGCTATCGGATCAGTCATTGTATTTTGATTTTCTTTTAAACGCTATTGTTTTATTACCAACTGGCTTTAGTTACACCAGCAATTTTGCCTTCGAGTGCCATTTTGCGGAACAGAACGCGGGATATTCCGAATTGTCTCATGTATCCTCTTGGTCTTCCAGTCAGATTACAACGATTATGCAGACGAACAGGAGATGCATTTTTGGGAAGTTTGCTCAGGCCGGCATAGTCACCTGCTGCTTTCATGGCAGCACGTCTTTCGGCATACTTTGCTACTGCTTTAGCGCGTTTGCGCTCTCTGGCTTTTACTGATTCTTTTGCCATTTATATTAGTTTGTTTTAAACGGAATACCAAATTCTTTCAAAAGGTGGAATGCTTCATCATCGGTTTCTGCGGATGTCACAAATGTGATGTCCATACCGGTAATTTTGTTCACCTTGTCGATATCAATCTCAGGGAAGATGATTTGTTCAGTTACACCAAGAGTGTAATTTCCTTTACCATCAAATCCTTTGTTATTAACTCCTTTGAAATCGCGGATCCTTGGCAATGCCACAGAGATCAAACGATCGAGGAATTCGTACATAACTTCATCGCGAAGCGTTACTCTGGCACCGATATTCACACCGATACGCAGTTTGAAGTTAGAGATATCTTTTTTAGATTTTGTCGGTACTGCTTTCTGACCTGAAATATTTGACATTTCATTCAGTGCGTATTCAATAAGTTTCTTATCGGATACAGCATCACCAACACCCTGGTTTAAGCAGATTTTAACCAATTTTGGCACCTGCATAGGGCTTTTGTAGGAGAACCTTTCTTTGAGGTTGCTTATAATTTCCTTACGGTATTTTTCCTTAAGTCTGGGTGTGTAAGACATTACTTGATTACCTCCCCTGATTTTTTAGCGTAACGAACTAATTTTCCATCGACCGACTTTCGGCCAACACGTGTAGCTTTTCCTGATGAAGGATCCACTAACATCACATTTGAAATATGAATTGGTGCTTCTTGCTTTACGATACCACCCTGGGTATTTTTAGCATTTGGCTTGGTGTGTTTAGAAACCAGATTCACCCTTTCAACGATCACTTTACGTGAATCAAGGATTACTTCCAGGACTTTGCCCTGCTGACCTTTATTCTCACCAGAGATTACCTTTACGGTATCGCCTTTTCTTACTTTCAGCTTCGGCTGAACATTATTTTTCCTTTCCATTATATTACCTCCGGAGCTAAGGATACAATTTTCATATACTGCTTCTCACGCAATTCACGTGCTACAGGTCCGAAAATACGGGTACCTCTTAACTCGTCATTGGCATTGAGTAACACTACTGCGTTATCATCGAAACGGATATAAGATCCGTCACTTCTTCTTACTTCTTTACTGACCCTTACCACAACGGCTTTGGAGACAGTACCTTTTTTAATGTTGCCTGCCGGGATAGCGTGCTTTACAGTCACTACTATTTTGTCCCCGAGGGTGGCATACCTTTTTCTGGTACCTCCCAGCACACGGATACAGAGTACTTCTTTTGCACCACTGTTGTCCGCTACGGTCAGTCTGGATTCCTGCTGGATCATCGCTTTTTCAGTTCTTTATTACTACTCGGTTATTTTGCTTTTTCTAATATCTCTACCAGTCTCCAACGCTTGTTTTTGCTGATAGGACGGGTTTCCATGATGCGTACTTTGTCGCCAATACCACAAGTATTGTTTTCGTCATGGGCCATAAATTTTACTGTCTGGCTGATGAATTTTCCGTAAATCGGGTGTTTCACTTTACGCTCAACAGATACCACAATTGATTGCTGCATCTTATTGCTGGTAACTATCCCTGTTTTTTCCTTGCGGAGGGCTCTTTCTACTGACATGGTCAATTATTTCTTTGTTTCAGATGATGAAGCCATTGCGCGCTTCTTAAATTCCGTTTCCAGGCGGGCAATCAGCCTGCGAGATGATCTGATTTTGAGCGGGTTCTCGATTGGAGACACTGCATGGCTCATCTTCAGTTTCGTGTAGTTCGCACGTTCCTCAGCAATCCTGTCGCGGATTTCATCGGTAGTGAGGTCGTTTACTATATTTTGTTTCATGTTCTTAAGTTCAGTTTACAGGTGAAGACCGTTTATTGTCCTTCGTAATCTCTTCTTACGATAAACCTGGTAATTACAGGTAATTTTTGAGCTGCCAGACGGAGCGCTTCTTTTGCTGTTGCCATTGGAACACCATCGGCTTCAAACAAAATACGACCCGGCTTCACTACAGCTACCCAATACTCAGGAGCTCCTTTACCCTTACCCATCCTTACTTCGGCTGGCTTTCTGGTAATTGGTTTATCAGGAAATACTCGGATCCAGATTTGTCCTTCACGCTTCATATAACGGGTTACTGCAACACGGGCTGCTTCTAACTGACGTGAAGTTACCCATGCGGTATCCAGTGATTTCAATCCGAATGATCCGAATGCCACTTCTGCTCCACGGGTAGCATTACCCTTGGCTTTCATCTTGTGTTGTTTCCGGAATTTCGTCTTCTTCGGCTGTAACATTTTATTTCAGGTATTTATAAATGCTTATTCTTAAAAATCTAATTATTGCTTGTTTCTTGGTTTTTTGTCACGGCGGTCATTTCTGTCACCACGATCACCTTTACGGTCAGATGGTCCTCCACCCTGCGGTCCGCCTTTGGTTTTGGTTTGGCTGGTCATTCCCACATTCGGAGAAAGATCACGTTTTCCAAATACTTCACCTTTGCAGATCCATACTTTCACACCAATTTTACCATAGGTAGTTTGTGCTTCAGCGATTGCAAAATCGATATCAGCGCGGAAAGTATGCAACGGAGTACGTCCTTCTTTGTATTGTTCGGTTCTTGCCATTTCAGCACCACCTAAACGACCGGCAACCATAGCCTTGATTCCTTCTGCTCCCATTCTCATGGTAGATGCCACAGCAGTTTTTACTGCGCGACGGAAAGAAATCCTTGCTTCGAGCTGACGTGCAATTGACTCAGCTACTAACTGAGCATCCAGTTCAGGTCTCTTTATTTCGAAGATGTTGATCTGAACATCTTTTTTGGTCAGTTTTTTTAATTCTTCCTTGATACGGTCAACTTCAGTTCCGCCTTTTCCGATTACGATACCGGGACGCGCTGTATTGATGGTAACTGTAATCAACTTCAGAGTACGCTCAATGATGATTTTGGAAACACCGCCTTTTGCAAGACGTGCCATGAGGTAAGTTCTGATTTTTTCGTCTTCAGCAAGTTTATCAGCATAGTTTTTTCCACCATACCAGTTAGAATCCCATCCTCTGATGATTCCTAAACGATTGCCTATCGGATGCGCCTTTTGTCCCATTATTTATTGTTGACTTCTGTGTTTAATTTTAGTTTACTGATTCAGTTTTAGCAACTGCTTTGCTGTCGAGGATCAAAGTGATGTGATTCGAACGCTTTTTGATACGGTGTCCACGTCCCTGAGGAGCGGTACGTAATCTTTTAAGCTGACGAGCGCTGTCGACAAACACTTCTTTAACATAAAGATTGTGGTCTTCAATACGTTCACCTTCATTCTTTGCCTGCCAGTTGGATATTGCAGAAAGCAATACTTTCTCCAGTCTTCCGGCTGCTTCTTTCGTGCTGAATCTCAATGAAT
Source organism: Bacteroidota bacterium (assembly GCA_963169675.1). Taxonomy (GTDB): domain Bacteria; phylum Bacteroidota; class Bacteroidia; order AKYH767-A; family OLB10; genus JADKJB01. The sequence goes on along the minus strand of CAUJFJ010000132.1, from coordinate 3,514 downwards.
TGAGAGCATTTTCAACTTTCTTACCACGAATCATGTCGGCTACCAGACGCATTTTCATTGGCGAGGTAGGACAGTTATTTAATTTCGCCAGTGAAGTTACCTTCATCAGCTCTTTTCTGGCATTTGCTGCGTTACGTTTTCTTGCTCCCATGATTATTTGCTTCCTTTATCTTTTCCACCTGAATGTCCTCTGAACGAACGGGTAGGTGCAAACTCACCTAATTTATGACCAACCATGTTTTCGGTTACATACACCGGAATGAATTTATTTCCGTTATGTACAGCCATTGTATGTCCAACAAATTCCGGAGCGATCATTGATCTTCTTGACCAGGTCTTGATCACGGTTTTCTTTTTGGAATCATTCATGGTATTCACCTTCTTCTCGAGTTTGAAGTCGATAAATGGACCTTTTTTAAGTGAGCGACTCATTATAAATCAGTAATTTATATCAATTAATTAAAGTAATAGTTGAATTATTTCTTTCTACGATCGATGATGTAACGATCAGAAGGATGATTTTTAACACGGGTCTTCATTCCTTTAGCCAGGAGACCTTTTCTAGATCTTGGGTGACCTCCGGAAGCTCTACCTTCACCTCCACCCATTGGGTGATCAACCGGGTTCATCGCAACACCTCTAACTCTTGGACGACGGCCCATCCAACGGGTACGACCGGCTTTACCGTAAGATTCTTTGTTGTGATCTGAATTGGAACAGGTACCGATAGTTGCCATACATGCAACAAGAATCATTCTTGTCTCACCTGATGGCATTTTGATGGTTGCATATTTACCGTCACGGGCAGCAAGCTGCGCGTAAGAACCGGCACTGCGAGCCATTTTACCACCCTGACCTGGTCTTAATTCCAGGTTGTGGATCAATGTTCCCAATGGAATATCTTTCAGGAACATAGCATTTCCTACATCCGGAGTAGCACCTTCACCTGACATGATTTTCATGCCGGTTTTCAGTCCGTTCGGAGCCAGGATATATCTCTTTTCGCCATCCGCATAATTGATCAAAGCAATATTTGCTGTACGGTTTGGATCATATTCAATGGTTGCCACAACACCTGGGATACCTTGTTTGTCTCTTTTAAAATCGATGAGACGCAATTTCATACGGTGACCACCACCGATGTAACGCATGGTCATTTTACCTGAGTGGTTACGACCACCGGTACGATTTTTAGAAACAACCAATGATTTCTCTGGTCTGGAAGTGGTGATTTCATTAGAATCAATCACAACTTTATGTCGCTGACCTGGGGTTGTTGGGCGTAACTTCTTAATAGCCATTTGCTTACTCTTTCTTTACAAAATTAGATATTGCTGTAAAAATCAATTGAATCACCTGTTTTCAAGGTAACAATTGCTTTCTTAAACTTAGCTGTTTTACCTTTAGTGAAACCGGTTTTGGTTCCTCTGGTCTTAGTTTTGCCAATGTAGTTCATGGTATTTACTTCCACTACTTTCACATTATACATTTCCTGAACCGCCTTTTGGATCTGGATCTTGTTGGCTTTAGGATTTACAATAAATCCATAACGACCCGTTTTTTCCGTCAAGCGGGTCATTTTTTCTGTTATTATTGGCCTTTGCAGGATGTTCATTTCGCTAATGTTTTTTCAATTACTGGCAATGCACCTTCAATCAGAATTAGAGATTGAGCGTTGAGAATATCGTAAGTGTTTAAATCCGAAGCAGTTACGACTTTGCTCCCCGCCAAATTTCGGGACGACAAATATACGTTTTTATTTGAATCTGCCAGCACTACAAGAGTTTTTTTCTTGTTTAGCTCTAATCCGGTTAAAACCTTTAAATAGTCCTGAGTTTTAACAGAAGCCATATTCAGATCTTCCAGAATGGTGATATTATTCTGTTTTGCTTTGTGGCTAAGAGCAGAAATACGTGCAAGACGTTTTACTTTCTTATTCAATTTGAAAGAATAGTCTCTTGGTTCCGGACCGAAAACACGACCTCCACCAACGAACAATGGTGATTTCATGGAACCGGCACGGGCACCACCGGTACCTTTCTGACGTTTCAGTTTTTTGGTAGTACCAGAAACTTCATTTCTTTCTTTCGACTTATGAGTTCCCTGACGTTTATTGGCAAGAATCTGTTTTACATCCAGGTAGATTGCGTGATCGTTAGGCTCGGCACCGAAAATTTCGCTGCTAAGGGTAACTTTACGTCCTGTATCTTTACCGGAAGATTGTTTTACTGTAAGTTCCATCTTAAATCTCTATTGTAATGTAAGAACCTTTTGCTCCGGGGATAGCACCTTTAACAAGTACCAGGTTTTGTTCCGGAATAACTTTAACTATTTGAAGGTTAACCATCTTCACATTTTCACCTCCCATACGGCCTGCCATGCGCATTCCTTTGAATACACGTGATGGCCAGGAAGAAGCTCCCATTGAACCGGGTGCACGTAATCTGTTGTGCTGACCGTGAGTCTGTCCACCTACTCCGGAAAATCCGTGACGTTTTACAACGCCCTGGAATCCTTTTCCTTTCGATTCACCTACTACATCGCAGTACATTCCTTCTTCAAGGATTGAAACAGTTACCTGATCTCCGATATTCAAATCTTGATCGAATCCTTTGAATTCGATCAATCTTCTTTTAGGAGTAGTCTTTGCCTTAGCAAAATGACCTTTTAAAGCAGCGGGAGTATTTTTCTCCTTGCGTTCACCATAAGCCAGCTGAACAGCTGAATAGCCATCCTTTTCTTTAGTCTTCACATGTGTCACTACACATGGTCCGGCCTGGATTACGGTGCATGGGATGTTTTTTCCATCAGCATCAAAGAAGCTGGTCATCCCTATTTTGGTTCCGATTAAACCTGACATTTTAATCTATTTTATACTTTGTTGAATTTTAATTAATTGCAAAAGCTACCTAAACCTTTATTTCAACCTCAACGCCACTTGGCAATTCCAGTTTCATCAAAGCATCTACTGTTTTAGCTGTTGAGCTGTAGATGTCGAGTAACCGCTTATAAGAGCAAAGCTGGAACTGTTCACGTGCCTTTTTGTTAACGTGGGGCGAACGGAGAACCGTGTAAATCTTTTTCTCAGTAGGCAATGGAATGGGTCCATTTACAACAGCACCTGTTGTTTTAACCGTTTTAACGATCTTTTCGGCTGATTTATCAACCAGGTTAAAATCGTACGATTTCAATTTAATTCTGATTCTCTGACTCATTTTATATAAAGAACGATGGTTGGTTTATTATTAAACTGCTGCTGCTTTACCTTTAGCTTTAGCGATAACTTCTTCTGCAATATTTCTTGGAACTTCACTGTAGTGAGAGAACTCCATTGTTGAAGATGCACGACCTGAGGTGATGGTACGTAACTGAGTCACATAACCGAACATCTCAGACAATGGAACTTTAGCTTTAACAACCTGAGCACCATTTTTAGAATCCATACCTTCAACCTGACCACGGCGACGGTTAAGATCACCTACTACATCACCCATGTTTTGATCAGGAGTGATTA
>CAUJFJ010000131.1 GCA_963169675.1 Bacteroidota bacterium | reverse complement strand
AAAATGGAATTTTATTTTCATCACACTTTGAAACCAAAGCATTTACTTCATTCTGCACTTTATCACAGGTCTTGGTTAAGTCATAAGCTACCAGCATAAAAGAATATCCTTCGCGAACCAAAAAGTCTTCGGTATACTCAGAACCATTGGCATCGGTTATGGTGAAATCATGAATTGGTGGGACATATCCTTTTTTAATAACCTTATCGATCCGGTCTACAAATTCATATTTATCTAAATCTTCAGGCAGTTGCTCAGGAGTAAATTCGAAGTCCTTGCCATCTTTTTTATACTGAAACACCATCAGAATGCTGTCTTTGGGAGCTCCTTCCGGAATCGACATTCCATCCAGAATATTTTTTCCAATGGCATAAGGCCTGAAATCTTTGATGGGAAGGTGATTCAAACAATGATAAGTAAAATAGGAAGTAATTATACCTGATAATCCCAAAACAATCGTGTTCGGAATGGAAGGCAATACCTGCTTCAGCATTACTGTTGCAAAAAGGAGACCAGCAGAAAACCAGAATGGAAACGACCAGTTGATTACAACGAAACTAAAGAAAGCAATTAAAGCAAGTGATAATCCGGCATTAACTATATCGGATTTCATGTCACCATGCTTAATATTTTTTCTTTCGAAGAATATAAAGAGTGTGAGTACCAGCAATACCAGATCTTTGGTAAACGATTCCCATGGTGTAAGTTTTAATGCATCTCCAAAACATCCGCAATCGGTTACCTTATTGAAATAAGCAGAATAGAAAGTCAGGAATGTAAAAAATACGATCATTAATAACAGAAGCCACGACACGGTTACCATTCTGGTTCCAAATATTACGGCAACCCCTAAGATAACTTCTAAAATGCAAACAAAAGCAGCAAGCAAGAGAGCATATTCGCTCATCCATGGAGTATTGAATACTGTGAAGTATTCTTCCAGTTTATAAGAAAAACCAAGTGTATCGTTTGCTTTAATGAGGCCGGAAACGATGAACAGTGCTCCTACCAGAATTCTGGAAATCCAGCTTAATTGTTTCATATCTGAATCAGTTTTATTTTGGTTCTTGTAACTTGATTAATGCAAATACCGAATAGTTTATAATATCGTAATAGTTGGCGTCAATGCCTTCTGAAATCAGGGTTGCCCCATTATTGTCTTCAATTTGTTTAACACGAAGTAGTTTCATCAAAATCAGATCTGTAATGGAACTGACACGCATTTTTCGCCAGGCTTCACCATAATCATGGTTTTTGTCTTCCATAAGTGCTCTGGCAGCCAAAATATGCTTCTCAAACAATTCTGTCGCCTCCTGGTTTCCTAAATCCGGTTTATCTGATATGCCAAGCTCATATTGAATGAGTGCAATGATCGCATAATTGATAATTCCCTTGTATTCAGAAGCAATCCCCTCCTCTATTTTCTGAGTGCCTTTTTCTTCTATGCTTCTGATTCTTTGTGCTTTAATGAACATTTGATCCGTAATGGAGCTCAGCCTAAGGATTCTCCAGGCACTGCCATAGTCTTTCATCTTGGCAGTAAATATATATTTGCACTCCGAAACGGCTTGATCAAATTGAGCAACTGTTAGTGCAGGTTTGTTCTCCATGGTTAATGTTGTGTTCATTGGCTGTAAATGAATTCGCCCTGTTTCAGAGCGCAAAATAGTTTAAACTAAATGTATTTCAGATGAATAATTTTCAGGAATCCCCGTCCACAAGCTTAAATAGCCCCTCAATATTGGTTTGCAATGGCAAACTGATCAATCTCGACGAACCTAAAATAATGGGAATCCTAAATGTAACACCCGATTCTTTCTATGATGGTGGCAAATTTACCGAAGAAAAGGCAATTATTGAAAGGGTTCAACAAATGGTTTTCCACGGTGCTACGTTCATTGACATTGGGGCTCAATCAACCCGTCCGGGTGCTGTAATTATTGAAGAAAAAGAAGAAATTGCCCGATTAATTCCAGCTATTAAATTGATAATCAAAAACTTCCCTGGAATTCTCCTTTCTGCCGACACCATGAGATCGGAGGTTGCTAAACAAGCTGTTGATGCCGGGGCTTCGTTAATAAATGATGTTTCAGGCGGCGACCATGACCCAGCTATGTTCGATTTTATTGCCCATTCCAAAATCCCTTACATTTTGATGCACATACAGGGCACCCCGGAAACCATGCAAATGAATCCGGAATATGATGATGTGGTTTCCGATATTTATTCCATTCTGCTGCAAAAGGTTACTTTTTTGAGACGAAAAGGTGTGAAAGATATTATACTTGATCCGGGATTTGGTTTCGGAAAAACAGTGGAACAAAATTTCAAACTGCTAAAAATGCTCGGCTTTTTTAGAAATTCCGGCTGTCCGGTACTTGCAGGAGTTTCAAGGAAATCGATGATTTGTAAAACCTTGCAGGTAAACCCGGAAAAGGCACTCAATGGCACCACTGCGCTTCATATGGCGGCTTTGATGAATGGCGCTTCCATTCTCAGGGTACACGATGTAAAAGAAGCTGCTGAAGTGGTGAAGCTGTATCTGGCCTACCAAAACAGTTAATTATTTTTCTTCTTCAGTATCCTCCAAACCTGAAAGCAGCTTTTTCACCTCTTCATCAGTTTGTCGCAATTTAGTCTTGCACAAATTGATAAGAAACAGAGCCCTTTTAACTCTTTCAGAAAGCACATCAATATCTGTATTGCCTTCTTCTATTTCTTCGAGAATGGCTTCCAGTTCATTCACTGCATCCTGATAACTTATATCTTCATTTCCCTTTGACTTCACTTTCGATGGTTCCTTCATATAAAATAGTTTTTAATACTGCTCCGGGTTGAACCGATTCAGCGTTCTTTATGGCTTTTCCGTTGTGCAAAGTAATTGAAAACCCTCTTTTAAGCACATTCACCGGATCCAAAGTTTGAATGATTCCCTCCTGTCTGGATAGCTTTAAAGCTGCAACTTTCAGCAGGGCCTGCGGTAAGGAATGCAGTTTTTTATATTTCTCTTCAATCAGCATTTCACCTCTGATAATTTTCTGTTGAGTTTTATAAGATAATTCTCTAACTGCAACACCTAGATTGGAACGGGCCTGATTCAGGGTGTTCATGGAAAAATTCCTGATTTGTGCTGCCGATCCTTCCACATAATAATTTTCATGTTGCAGTCGCTGTTCAACGCTATTGCGAATTTCCGATGAAAGTTCTTTCAGCCGGAGTGCTTCTGCTGCCATACCTGATTCAAATGCATCCCGGATTCCCAACATCATCTGTTCTAAACCCAATTCAAAATTGGCTGTTTTTTCTAAGATAAAATCAGCAGCATCTGTGGGAGTAATAGCATCGGCATGTGCTACTTCATCAATTACGCTTTTGTTAGTGGTGTGTCCGATACCCGTCAACACCGGAATAGGAAAACGCGCAACTGCTCTCGAAAGCCTGTAATCATTAAAGCAATTGAGATCAATGGCACCACCTCCACCTCTTACGATAACAACCAGATCATATTTTTCTTTATTATTAAAAATACGAATCAGCCTATCGACCATTTCACCTGCTGCCTTCTCCCCCTGCAATAAGGATGGATACAGATCTACGTCAAATTTGTAGCCTTTACTGTTAGTTTCAAGCTTGTTTATAAAATCTTCATACCCTCTCGAATCACGGGCAGAAATGGCTGCAATGCGTTGTGGCACCAGTGGGAAAGGCAATAATCTGTTGTTATTAAAAATTCCTTCTTCCCGCAGAGCGGCAATGGTTTTATCGCGTTCCTGCTGAAGCAGTCCAATGGTGTATTTGGGTTCAATATCCTCTACAATGAGACTTAATCCCCATTTTACATCAAATCGTACCGAAGCCTGAAATAAAATTACCGATCCCGACCGGAGTTCATTGCCTGTTGCCTTTTGAAAAATGGTATGAATACGCTCAAATTTAGTCGCCCATACAATGCCCTTCATCTCACAAACGGGAGCCGAATTTCCCGGTAATTTTTCTACCAGCGACAGGTAACAATGTCCTTTCCTCACACTCATTTCTGAAATCTCAGCAACAATCCAAAGCAACTGATCTCCAAATTTTGATTGGATAGCAGTTCTTATACCCTGGCTTATTGCCGAGAGACTAAGGAACTTTTCTTTGGTTGAAGTAATTGGTTCTGACATTGGAAAACGGTAAAAAGTACCGTAAAAATAGCTATTTCAGTGTTGATTGGTTCTGGAATAGTATCAAAACCTATCTTTGCGTTGATTAATGAACAAATGTACCGAAAAATAATCCTCAAACCGCAAAAAGATCGTTCTGTTTTGAATTTTCACCCCTGGGTGTTTTCAGGAGCTATTCAAACCGATGTTAAATCGTTTACTGATGGTGAATTGGTGGATGTTTATAACCATGCCGGCAATTATCTGGCTACCGGGCATTTCCGACATGGTACGATCATGGTTCGTATTATCAGTTTTAAAAAACAAACTATCGATGCCTCTTTCTGGAAAGAAAAATTTCAGAAGGCTCTGGCATTACGCAAAGTCCTGGGATTACTAAACAATCCTGAAATCAATACTTTCAGATTAATACACGGCGAAGGAGATGGCCTTCCGGGATTAATCATTGATATTTATGATGATGTTGCTGTTGTGCAAACTCATTCAGAAGGAATGCATCTGGCAATTGATACTATTTCATCTGAACTACAACAGCTGGAAGGGTTGAATATAACTACAGTTTACGATAAAAGTTCTGAAACACTATCCAAAAAAGGGATGCCTCCTATTCCTAATTCATTCCTTGCGGGAAGCAAAACCAATCAGGTTGTGACTGAAAATGGTGTGAAGTTTTACGTGAACTGGGAAGAGGGTCAGAAGACCGGATTTTTCCTCGATCAGCGTATGAACCGTCAGTTACTTGCAACTTATGCCAAAGGAAAGCGGGTATTAAACACCTTCTGTTATTCCGGAGGCTTTTCGATGTATGCTTTGCAAGCAGGTGCGGCTCATGTTGATTCAGTTGATAGTTCCAAAAAGGCCATTGAATGGATCAGCCAAAATGTAGCACTGAATGGATTTGATGCCGGCAAGCATTCGGCATGGTGTGAAGATGTATTTGATTTCTTAGGCAAGAATGATGCTGTTCATGATATCATTGTTCTGGATCCACCTGCATTTGCCAAACATCTCAGTTCAGTTGATCGGGCAACTATCGGATATCGAAATCTGAATCAGGAAGCAATAAGGCGAATCAAGCCGGGTGGATTGATTTTCACCTTTTCCTGTTCCCAGGCTATCGATAAAGCCTTATTCCGAAAGATTGTGTTCATGGCCGCAGCAAAAACCGGTCGAAATGTTACTATCCTGCATCAAATGACGCAAGGATCCGATCATCCGGTGAGCCTCTATCATCCTGAGGGTGAATACCTGAAAGGCCTGGTTTTGAGAGTTGATTAGACAATGGCTGCTATTGCTTAACTTTGCAAAAAAATCTAATTCATGTTAGCTAATATCCCCAACATAAAGCACCTTGAAACTGGTAATTTTTTCATGATGGCAGGACCATGTGTGGTCGAAAGTGAAGAAATGACAAGAGGCATTGCTGCTTCTCTCAAAGAACTAACAGACAAGTTAAAAATACCATTTATTTTCAAAGCATCTTACCGGAAAGCAAATCGCACCCGCCTCGATTCATTTACCGGAATCGGTGATCAGAAAGCTTTGGAAATCTTGGGACGCATACGCAACGACTTTCAGGTGCCTGTGGTGACCGATATTCATGAAAGTCATGAAGCAGCCGAAGCAGCACCTTTTGTGGATGTACTCCAAATTCCGGCATTCCTTTGCAGGCAAACCGATTTATTGGTTGCAGCTGCTAAAACCGGAAAAATGGTAAATGTGAAGAAAGGTCAGTTTCTGGCTGCCTCATCCATGAAGTTCGCTGTAAATAAAATCAGAGAATCCGGAAACCAGAATATTTGCCTTACTGAACGCGGAACCATGCTTGGTTATACCGACCTGGTAGTCGATTTCAGAGGAATCTCTGTTATGAAAGAAATGGGCACTCCGGTAATTCTGGATATTACACATTCACTTCAACAACCGAATCAGGGTTCAGGTGTAACGGGCGGACAACCTCATTTAATCAGTACTATTGCCAGTGCGGGCATAGCAGTTGGTGTAGATGGCATTTTCGTTGAAACACATCCCGACCCGGCTAATGCGCTATCTGATGGCGCTAATATGCTTCCATTAAATCAAATGGAAAATATGCTGAATAAGTTACTGGCTATTCATGCCGCAGTGCGTAAATTTTAACACATCATTTCTGATATTATGAAAGTAAAAGTGTCACGTGAATATGTTTTGCGTTTTCAGAGAATGGCTTTTGGCGGTGAACCAGATGGCGAAACATTAGCTGTTGAATCGTTCTACGACCAAAATGGAAATTTGATTGAGCAAATAAAAAATGAAGTAGAGGGCATCAATGAAAAGAATTATTTCGAATATGATAAGGATGGCCGTATCATCAAGCATATCATGCAACTTCCTCATGAAGAAGTTGAAGAAACCATGATTTATGAACGCGACGAAAAAGGTCGCTTAGTTTGCGAAACCAAACTATATGGTGATGATCCGGGAGAAAGAATCGTAAATTCTTATCAGGAGCATGAAAGTCCTGTGCACATTGAAAGATATGATGCCGATGGTGAACCGGAAACAACCGAAGACCTCAATTTTAATGCAGCCGGTTTCCCTATTACCCACAAAAAAATGGATCCTTCAGGAAAAATAATAGAACGAAGTGAAGTCTCCTACAATGAAAGCAATAAACCGGTTGAGAGGAATGTTTATGATGGAAATGATAAATTAATAAAAAATATAGTCCTGCGTTACAATGAAAAAGGTCTGTTATCACGAGTCACTGAAACTAATGGTGAAGGGAAAGTAACCTCGGATATAACGACAAGCTATGATGAACGCGACAATGTTATAGAACGTCGGATAAGGGATTTTCATTCCCGAACATTACGTTTCACTTTTGATGAGCGTAACAATTGTATTGTGGAAGAAATGCTGGATGAAAATGGTAACCTGACCATGAAATCAGAATTTGAATTTGACGAAAATAACCTGTTGATTTCTGAATCAGGATTTTATACCGACATGAACAGAAGTACTTCAATGGCAAATACCCACAGCCGGTATGAGTACGAATTCTATTCGTGATCAGGAATTCATTTTCGATTTTACGACATCCAAAAATTCCTGGTGCACACTGCTGTTAGTTGCGATTATTTCTTTTCCAAAAACAAAATTGGAATTTCCTGAAAAGTCGCTGACCTTCCCTCCTGCCTGTTGCACAATAAATGCTCCGGCAGCAACATCCCATGCGTTTAAGCCATATTCATAAAATGCTTCAAAACGACCACAGGCTACGTAAGCAAGATCAACAGCCGCCGATCCTGGTCTTCTGATACCATGTGTATTTCGCATGCAGTAATCGAAAATTTTCATGTAATCATCCAATCGCGAAAAATTGGTGTAAGGGAAACCGGTTACAATTAATGAATCAGCCAATAACTTTCTGTCTGATACATGTATTTCTATATTGTTCTTAAATGCTTTTGCACCTTTCCAACTATAGAAACATTCATCCAGATTTACTTCATGAATGATTCCCATGATCAATTCTTCACCATCTAAAAGTGCCACACTAACACAATAGCATGGAACACCATGCACAAAATTAGTAGTGCCATCTAGCGGATCAATCACCCAACGGAATTGTTCACCACTTGCACCTGCAGTATTTTCTTCAGTAATAAAACCACATCCGGGTATCAATGGTCGCAAACCATTCACCAGCATTTCTTCAGCTGTTTTGTCGACATAAGAAACCAGATCATTAAAACCTTTGTGCTCAACAACCGAATGGTCAAAATTTTTCGCCTGCTGGCGGATAAATATCACCGTTTCAGCAATAACTTTCCTTGCTTCCAGGCAAACGTGTTCCCATTGATGGCTCATGGTTTATTTGTTGCTTGCGATTTTTTATAAAAGAAGTAGCATCCTGCAGTACCTAGAATTACTAATACAACTGAAATAATTTCGGCCTGTGTAATTTCATGTCCCGAAATATGATACTTGGTATTAACTCTGATTTTTTCAATGAAAAATCTTTCAATTCCATTAAAAATAAGGTAAATACTGAATAGCATCCCTGCAATGTTAATTCTGGTACGCAACGACCATAACACAAAGAACAAACCGATACAAACAATGGCTTCGTATAGTGGTGTCGGGTAAACCGGCTCTGGCAACATCATACAATGTGGTCCGGTACAGCCGGGAATTGGAATTCCTTCGCTCAGCACATTGTGTGGATAATTATACGACCAGAACCAATCAGGTAAAAACTCCATCCAGGATGGCTTTGGATTGTTGTTCACAATTCCCCAGTCACCATCACCCGAAATCTGACATCCCAAGCGACCTGTACCATATGACAGCATTAAGCCGGGTGCGGCAGCATCAGCAAAATGAAAAGGATTCATACCCTGTTTCATCGCATACCATATTACTCCTGCTCCTCCAACAATTAAACCACCATACATGGTTAGTCCACTGAATGAAATTAGTGATCCCCATGGGTCAGCGGCAAAATCATCGAGATTTTCCAGGTTATGAAATATCTTAGCTCCAATTAATCCCGAAAAGGCTGCCACCATGGTGATGTTACCAACCATTTCATAAGGTCTGATGGTGATTTCTTTCCATTCAGGTTTATCGAGCTGTTGCTTTTTATTGTCGCTGTATCTGAGCCAGGCTCCAATTGCTGCACCTATAATTCCTCCCCAAACGGACCCCTGAGCGGAAAGCAAAATGCCTTGCGTGTCGCTCACAAAATCCGAATAATTGAGGGCAGCATAAAGTAATTTGTAACCGAGTAAAAAGCCAATAATACCAGATGTAATTAATTCAACTGTGGTAACCTTTTCACCTACCAGCACTTTAGTTTGCAGCGGTTTGAAAATCCCAAGTTTTTCTTTTCTCTTAAGTTCCAGTGATAAAGTATAAGCAGCGCAGATGAAAGAAATCGCCAGTAAAAAGCCAAAACTTTGAATCGGCAAAGGAATATTTAATCCGGTAAGATCAAATATAAGATCAGAGATTGTTGGATACATATATTTTTATTTTGCAGTATTTACACTGCAAAAACAGTTTCATTGTGGGTTACATTTACATCGCCACTCTCATCAATAGAATCGAGTCTGCAGACAATAATCCGGTTAATTAGCTCCGGATTGTATGCGGTTCTTACTTTAACATAGTTTTCTGTAAAACCATGCATCCATCCCTGCTTATTATCTGCTTCAAATAATACTTTTCTTTCAGTTCCCAGATTTTGCTCATAGAATGCTCTAAGCTTCTTAGCAGATAAAATCCGAAGCATTTTGGTGCGCTCTTTTCTTATCGCCATTGGAACAACATCCTGCATGGAATCAGCAAGAGTGTTATCGCGTTCCGAATAAGTGAATACATGCAGATAAGAAACATTTAATTGGTTAAGGAAATTGTAAGTCTCTAAGAATTCTGTTTCCGATTCTCCCGGGAAGCCTGTTATTACATCCACTCCTATACAGCAATCCGGAATAAGTGACTTGATTGTACTTATCCTTTCTGCATACAATGCGGTGAGATACCTTCTTCGCATTTTCCTCAAAATGGTATCTGAACCACTTTGCAGAGGGATGTGAAAATGAGGGACAAACTTATTGGAATTGGCGACCAGACTAATTAATTCGGGTTCCAATAAATTGGGTTCAATGGATGATATCCGAATTCGTTCCGGCGAATTATTTTGTTCAATTAATTGCGCCAGTTCTGTGAATGAAGATTCCCTGACTCCCAGGCGCGAATCGAAAATACCAAAATCACCAAGATTGATGCCGGTGAGCACTACTTCGCGGGCTCCTGCTCTTTCTAGTTCATCCAATTCGTGCAAAACATTTTGAATGGAATTGCTTCTACTGTTTCCTCGTGCAGCCGGAATCGTACAGAATGTACAGCTGTAATCACATCCATCCTGAACTTTTAAAAATACCCGGGTGCGGTCACCTGCCGACCAGGAACTGTTAAACTCATGCACATCATTTATGTCGCATGCTTTAATCAGCGGCACTGATTTCACATGAAGGTCATCCAGATATTTTGGTGCATTAAATTTTTCTGAGGCACCTAAAACTAAATCCACTCCGGGAATACCTGCAATAAATTCCGGTTTCAATTGCGCAAAACAACCGGTAACTGCAATAATTGCATCAGGATTTATTCCAAGTGCTTTGTTAACAATCGACCGACATTCCCGGTCTGCATTTTCAGTTACAGAACAGGTATTAATTAAGAAAACATCAGGATTTTCATCGAACCCCACTTTACGGTAACCGGCTTCAGTTAGCTGCCTGCCAATAGCCGAAGTCTCGGCAAAATTGAGTTTGCAGCCTAAAGTATGAAATGCTATGGTCCTGTTGGAATTCACCTTGCAAAGTTAGGCATTTTCAATAAGTCAGGAAAGTACTGAACCTGTAGTTAATTGATACGTTCTGAGATGGTTAACTTAGTTGTTAATATTTTGATTCCGCTTCCGGCACAGGTTCAACATCTTAAGGTAACTTTGAGCCATGAGGAAACCGGTACTAGTTCTGCTAATAATAATCAACCTTTTAGGCGGTTGCAAACGCCACGAATCGGTGAATTCCGGCAAGCAGGTTTTTCGATACAATGAAGCATCCGGCATCCGCACACTTGATCCGGCATTTGCAAAAGGGCAAGCAGATATTTGGGCTTGTAATCAAATTTTCAATGGTCTGGTGCAAATGAACGACGAATTGAAAACCACACCTGCAATTGCCTACCGTTGGGAGATCAGTGAGGATGGAAAAATTTACACCTTTTTCTTAAGAAACGATGTGCACTTTCATGATGACCCGTTATTTCCAAATGGTAAAGGCAGGGTTGTTACCGCATCCGATTTTGTCTTCAGTTTTAAAAGAATTCTGGATCCAAAACTTGCATCTCCCGGAGCCTGGGTTTTTAATCAGGTAGATACTCAAAATGGTGGTTTTGTGGCTTTGTCTGATACCGTTCTTCAAATTCAACTAAAACAACCTTTCCCTCCTTTTTCAGGTTTACTTTCTACCACATTTTGTTCAGTTGTTCCTCACGAAATTGTAGACCATTATGGTAACGATTTTCGTACCCATCCTGTGGGCACTGGACCATTCCGGTTTCATCTTTGGGTTGAACGAACCAATCTTATTTTTCATAAAAATGAAAACTATTTTGAGTTTGAAAATAATAAAAGATTGCCCTTTGTAGATGCTGTAGTAATATCTTTCATCAACGACCGGCAATCGGCATTTATGGAGTTTGTAAAAGGTAATCTCGATTTTCTTTCCGGAATAGATGCAAGCTATAAAGATGAACTTATTTCCCGTCAAGGTTCCTTAAAACCCAAATATGAGAAAAAGTTTAAGATGGAAAAATGCGCCTATCTGAATACAGAATACCTGGGATTTATAATGGATTCAACTCAGGGAGTTATGAAAAATAATCCACTGAATAATATCTTGATCCGGCAGGCAATCAATTATGGCTTTGACAGGAAAAAGATGATTACTTTTTTGAGAAATGGAATTGGTACTCCCGGTGAGTTTGGAATTGTACCACCCGGATTGCCCTCCTTCGACTCAACTAACTTTCGGGGATATCATTATAACCCCGGTAAAACAGCTGAATTGCTGGCTCAGGCAGGTTTTCCCGGCGGACGTGGTCTTCCTGTAATTACTATGTCGACTACCCGCGAATATCAGGATTTATGTGAATTTATGCAGGGACAACTTGCTGAATCAGGAATACGGATCAAGCTCGAAGTAAATCAGGGTGCAGCTCATCGTGAAATGGTTGCTAAGCAAGAATTATCGTTCTTCAGAGCTTCGTGGATTGCAGATTATCCGGATGCTGAAAATTATCTCTCTCTTTTTTATGGTGATAATCTGTCGCCCCGCGGCCCTAACTACACTCATTTTAACAGTGAAAAGTTCAATGAGGGTTATCGTAATGCATCTGCAACCACAAACGACTCTTTAAGATTTTCCATTTATAAAGATCTCGACCAGCAATTGATGAATGAATCTCCGGTTGTGGTATTATACTATGATCAGGTAGTGCGATTGTATCAGAATAATGTTCATGGTTTGGGGAACAATGCCATGAATCTCCTAAGCATAAAAAAAGTCAGCATCTCTGAATGATACTGACTTATATCTATTGAATTTTATCTTTTATTAATCTACCCAATCGGCAATAAACAGATTGGTATCTCTAGTTCCATTGTTATTCCGGTTCGACGAAAAAATTAATTTCTTTCCATCAAAACTAAACATCGGAAAGGCATCAAAGAATCCATCATAAGTAATTTGTTCCAGATTGGTACCGTCAATATCAATCATAAAAAGGTTAAACGGTAATCCTCTGCTGATTGACTTGTGGTTGGAAGCAAAAATTATTTTTTTACCGGATGGGTGGAAGAATGGAGCCCAATTAGCCTGTCCTAAATTTGTCACCTGACGAAGGTCTGATCCATCTGCATTGCAAACATAAAGCTCCATGTTTGTTGGCATTACCAATCCTTCAGCAAGTAACTCTTTATATACTTTAATTTCTTCTTCAGTTTTTGGACGGGAAGCTCTGAAAACAATTTTGGAACCATCCGGAGAAAAGAAAGCTCCACCATCGTATCCAAGACCGAATGTAATTTGTTTAACATCACTACCATCAATATTCATGGTATATAATTCCAGATCACCGGAACGAAGGCTGGTGAATACAATTTTATCTCCTTTCGGTGATACCGTTGGTTCTGCATCATAACCGGGTGTATTGGTTAACTGCTTTAATATTTTACCATTCATATCGGCAACAAAAATGTCGAATGAATCATAAATACTCCACACATATTTACCATCAGGGCGCTTTGCCGGAACATGTGGACAGGATGCAGATGTTAAATGTGTAGATGCATAAACAACTGATTTATTATCAGGCATAAAATAAGAACAGGTGGTACGGCCTTGACCCGTTGAAATCAAAGAAGGTTTCCTGGCACCCATATCCGCCGTAGCCAAATCTGTGAAATAGATCTGATCGCACTGATCGCCCCATTTTGGATTAGTAGCCTGAAAAGTGATTTTGGAATTATCGAAACTAAAATAGGCCTCGGCATTATCACCTCCAAAAGTGAGTTGTTTGATATTTGCCAGATGCTTTTCCTGAGGATAATGTACAATGGTGGATGGGGCTTTGGTCTTCACCGAATCGGGATTTTCACCCGCAAACGTGTTTAAAGAATTCAAAACCAACAAACTACATAAATAGATAATGCGCATATAAGTATTATTATAAGGCACAAAGGTACCTTGTTCCATCTTATTTTTATGTCAAATCCATGTAAAATTGAACTATATGCACCTGTAAAACGTTCTAATACTTGCAATCTCGTTTCAAATGCACTAAATTTGAATAAATATTTAAGGGCTGGCACAATTTCATTAAAATACCGCCGTTAAAGAGCATTAATTACAATTCTGTTTTAACTAAACTGGGAGGACATACATAGGATAAATTTTACTCTGAACCGATTTACGAAAGTGTTACAAACTTGTAAACCAGAGATCCTATGCGCCAGACAGATGTATCTGACAATGAATTAATTGAACAATATTTATCCGGTTCCGAATCCGGGTTGCAAACTCTTATTGTTCGTCATCAAAAGAAAGTTTATACTTCCATTTTATTGTTGGTAAAAGACAAAGAACTGGCTGAAGATATTTTTCAGGAAACTTTCATTAAGGTTATAAACACCTTACGATCAGGAAATTATAAAGAAGAAGGCAAGTTCCTTCCTTGGGTAATCCGAATCGGACACAATTTGGTTATTGACCATTTCCGCAAACAAAAAAGGATGCCCATGGTCAGGGATACTGAAGACTATAGTGTGATGGATAGCCTGAAGTTGACCGATGAGAATATTGAAGACCGTATAATTACGTCTCAAATTCACGATACAATTCGACAACTTGTTGATTTTCTGCCTCTTGACCAACGTGAAGTGGTTATTATGCGCCACTTTGCAGACATGAGTTTCAAGGAAATTGCAGAATGTACAAACGTGAGTATCAACACTAGTTTGGGTCGGATGCGCTATGCTTTGATCAACCTGCGAAAATTGATTAAAGAGAAACAATTGGTCCTGGCAAAATAATTTTCCAGTAATGAAATAAAAGGGATCTAGTTCCGTTATTACCGTGAACCAATAAATTCGCGGATGATCAAAACTTCTACAACTGAAAATTTAGTTCTTTATCTCTTCAATGAAACCGGAATGTCTGATTCAGTGCTGATACAGCGCGACATCGATGAAGATCCGGAAGTGGAACACGAGTTTGAAACTATAAAAAGTGCCATGGATTTTGTTGACAAAGCACTTATTGCTCCTGCTCCACATTGCTTGACGAAGATTTTAGCTTACTCTGCTGCTACAGCCTGATAAAAGCTTTAAGAATTATTAAAGGCTCCGCTAAAACGGAGCCTTTTGTTATTTTTGCACATGACCAGAAAAGAACGCTTTGAGAGTTTTGTGAATTATTTCAGTGAACACATGCCAGTAGCTGAAACGGAATTGGCCTATGATTCGCCCTATGAACTTTTGGTAGCCGTTATTTTATCTGCTCAATGCACCGACAAACGGGTAAACATGGTTATGCCCGGACTCATGAAAGCATTCCCTGCTCCTGAAGTGATGGCGGCTGCTTCAGCAGAAGAAATATTTCCTCATATTAAAAGTATCAGTTACCCCAATAATAAAGCAAAAAACCTTGCGGGGATGGCTAAAAAGTTGGTATCCGATTTTAACTCCATTGTTCCTGCTGAAATTGAAGAGCTCACACAACTCCCGGGTGTTGGCCGCAAAACTGCCAATGTTATTGCTTCAGTTATTTATGAAAAACCCGCAATGGCAGTCGACACCCATGTGTTTCGGGTTGCAGCAAGAATTGGACTTACAGTTAATGCCAAAACACCGTTGGCTGCTGAGAAACAATTAATAAAATATTTACCTGAAAGAATCGTCCACAAAGCACATCACTGGTTAATTTTACATGGTCGATATACGTGCTTAGCCAGAAAACCGAAATGTGATGTCTGTGGAATTACCGGGATTTGCAAATTTTTCAAAAAATCAAAAGTTGCTTCCTAGGCAGATTTTTTTTATGTGATAATAATCACCTTGCAATTCCTGAATTTTCACCACATTTGTACCCTCAAAGGAATAAAATGTAGTATGAAACAACTTCAATTGCCATTAATCATAACAGCAGGAATTGTGGCACTGCTTTTTTTTCAATCTTGTACCCGTGAAAGTGATTTGACTAATTATCCGGTAGTAAGCTTCACGAATGAAGTTCAGCCAATCATTGTTGGGAATTGTGCACAATCGGGTTGCCATGGTCAGAATGATGAGGAATTTCCATTG
>CAUJFJ010000130.1 GCA_963169675.1 Bacteroidota bacterium | reverse complement strand
TCCCATTGGGAGCAGCAAATTTTATTCCGTAACTGCCGATGAAATGTTCTTTATCAATGGCCAAATGATCAATCAGTGCAGGATCGAGTTTTCTGAATACGGGCATTACTTTTCCGCTAAGTGCATCGCCACAAATTTTATCACGTGGGAACACCGCTTTGTCGAAAATTAAATGTGGTATTTTGGCCTTGCATAAAAAGGCAGAAGCTGTAGCTCCGGCAGGACCGGCACCGGCAATGACTAGTGGATGTTTTTCAGTTTTAATAACAAGGAAGATTAAGAGTCGTATTTATTATAGTCCTTTTTGATCCGGGACATCTCCAGTGTATCATCTTTCTTTTTCAGATCTTCTCTCTTGTCAAATAGTTTCTTTCCACGGGCAAGAGCAATTTCCAATTTAGCCAGTCCCTTTTCATTGATATATAAACGCACCGGAATAAGGGTATAGCCCTTTTCCTTCATCTTAGATGCCAGTTTCCTCAGTTCAGGTTGACGCAGTAACAGTTTTCTATCGCGTTTGGCAGCGTGGTTATTATAGGATGCCTCCTTGTATTCGGAAATGTGCATGCCTTTCACCCATAATTCCTCATTCATAAAAACACAAAACGAATCTGCCAGATTTGCCTGCGAAGCACGAACAGATTTTATTTCAGTACCAGTCAATACCAATCCGGCTTCATATTTTGTTTCAATATGATATTCGAAAACAGCTTTTTTGTTATTTACTATGGTAGTTTCTGCCATGTGGCAAAGGTCGCAAAATTATGGATGCAATCAGCGAACAATCAACACCGGAATTGTAACGAGATGGCGTACACCACTAATGGTAGTTCCTAAAAACAAATCCTTCAACGTATGGTGACCATGAGCACCCATCACCAATAAATCGGCATCAAAAGCTTTCGTTTTTTCAGCAATGGCAAACTTTGGCTTTCCATAACCTAAGGCAGTATTCACAGAATATCCTAATTCTCTAAGGTTATGAGCATATTGTTCCAGGTTTTGTTTGTCCCTTATAGCCTCAAAATCACTCACATCCTTACCAAAAAGGAAGGCTCCGGGTGATTCAACCACGTGTATCAGCAAATATTCTGCACCCAAACCTCCCTGACTCAAGGCATGGCTGATGGTTTTATGCACGGCACTTGAAAAATCGACAGCAATAGCAATTCTCTGATAAGAGTTAGACTTTAAATCCGATTTTAAAATCTCTTTGAAATCACCATGTGGCACCGGCTCTGCTGCAGACCTGTTGCGCTGAATCAAAGGAGCGAAAGTGGTGTAAAACAACAATACAATTGCCAACAAAGCGATAGGAATCACTACAAACTGAATAACTCCCTGTGGTACATCCGGCGAGTTCATCCAATCCTGTATTTGCTGATATACCAAGCGGCCGTTTAACGAAACAATAATTATGGCTGAGAGCCAAGCTAAAACTCTGACATATACAGGAATCACAAATTCCCCCATCTTGGTGCGGTCGCTGACAAAATGTATAAGGGGAATGATCGCGAAACCAAGTTGTAAGCTCAAAATTACCTGACTAAATACCAGCAGTTTTCCGGTTGATTCTTCTCCGGCTATTTGTATAGTGAGCAGGGCAGGGACAATAGCAATTAATCGGGTGACTAACCTTCTTATCCAGGGTTGAATTCTAAGGTTTAAGTAGCCTTCCATAACAATTTGTCCCGCCAGTGTTCCTGTAATGGTCGAACTTTGTCCAGCCGCAATTAATGCTATGGCAAAAAGGGCAGGAGCCCATTCGGTTCCTAATAAAGGCTCCAGTAATTTGTGCGCATCCTGAATTTCTGCCACTTCAAAAAATCCATTTTTATAAAATACGGATGCTGCTAAAATTAAAATGGCGGCATTTACAAAGAATGCCAGGTTTAAAGCAATGGCAGAATCAATAATATTAAAACGGATTGCCTTGCGGATTTCAACCGGTGTTCGGTCAAATTTCCTGGTTTGAACTAAAGATGAATGCAGGTACAGATTATGCGGCATTACAGTAGCACCAATAATTCCTATGGCGATATAAAGTGCGGTATCATCCGGGATAGAAGGAATAAAACCACCCGCAATCTCCGAAATTACCGGTTGTGCAAAGAACATTTCAGCAATGAATGAAACACCTATAATGCCAACCAGACTAATTATAAATGCTTCCATTTTACGCATCCCGTAGTTCAATAAGAACAGAAGCAGGAAAGTATCGAGGACACTAATACAAACACCCCACATCAAAGGCAGGTCGAACAATAATTGTAGTCCAATAGCCATTCCCAGCACTTCAGCTAAATCGCAGGCAGCAATGGCAATTTCCGCCAGAAAATACAAGGCTCCATTTACGACTGGCGGATAGATTTCCCGGGATGCCTGAGCTAAATCACGACCTCTGACCACTCCCAAACGGGCACTCAGCGATTGCAATAACAATGCAATGAGATTCGACATCAACAACACCCAAATCAGCTGGTATCCATACTGACTACCTCCGGCAAGATCTGTTGCCCAGTTACCAGGATCCATGTAACCAACTGAAACTAAATAGGCAGGACCTAAAAATGCCAAAAGCTTCCTTCCAAAACGCTTGTCCTTATTGACTTCTACGCTGGAATTAACCTCGGAAAGAGAAGGCATTGGTTCGTTTTTCCGGTCGCTCATGAATGGTTAAATATTTGGCAAATATAACAAATAATTTAGATATCTCTAACTTTAGATATTTATTTCATTCTCTTTCAAAAATAACGACCTTTGCGTAATGATTTACAAGTCGCTTATACGTCCCGTTTTATTTTTATTTGATGCTGAAAAGGTGCATCATTTTGTGATGAATATATTGAAAACAGCAGGCAAAATTCCAGGCATGCTTAAGCTTCAGGAATCGATGTTTTTGGTTGATGACCCATCCCTGGAACGTACGGTGGCAGGCATTAAGTTCAGAAATCCGGTTGGACTTGCAGCGGGATTTGATAAAGATGCTAAAGCTATTGCCGAGCTGGGATCGCTGGGATTTGGCTTTATTGAAATTGGGACAGTTACTCCGAAGGCACAGAATGGAAATCCGTTGCCCCGGTTATTCCGGCTACCTGCCGATCAGGCGCTGATTAACCGAATGGGATTTAATAACGAAGGAGTAGATGCTGCTGTGGCGAGACTGAAAAAAAAGCATAAGCTGATTGTTGGAGGGAATATTGGGAAGAATAAAATTACTGAAAATGAAAATGCCATCAACGATTACCTGATTTGCTTTGAAGCGCTCTTCCCATATTGCGATTATTTTACCGTAAATATTTCGTCTCCCAATACTCCCGGATTACGTGAACTTCAGGATAAAGAACCATTAATTCGTTTGCTCGAAGCTGTTCAGAATGCCAATCATTCGAAACCTGCTGCAAAACCCGTTTTCTTAAAAATAGCTCCTGATTTAACAACATCTCAGGTCGATGACATTATTGACATCACACTGAAAACTAAATTAGCTGGCCTCATTATTTCTAATACAACTATTTCAAGAGAAGGTCTGAAAACCACACATTCGGAAATCGAAAAAATAGGAGCTGGAGGATTAAGTGGCAAGCCTGTTTTTGAAAAATCGACTGCACTTCTCAAATATGTAGCTGAGAAATCAGGAAAACAATTCGCATTGATAGCCAGTGGTGGAATTTTTACTCCTAAACAAGCCGTAGAAAAATTGCAAGCCGGAGCCGATTTGGTACAACTTTATACCGGTTTCATTTACGAAGGTCCTGCCTTGGTGAAAGCTATTAACAAAGAACTGTTAAATAATTGAAATTCAAATAATTAATTGTGGAATTATTCCTTACCAGATTCAACAATTGCACGTTTCATTTTATTAACTTTGCATAAATATTTAAACCTATGAAAAAATACCTGTTTGGACTATTCCTGATAATTGGAATTTATGCCTGTGATCAAAGTGTTGGTCAGACCAATAATTACGGTGCTAAAATCACTGAAGAAGGTGCAATCACCATGAAGGAATTGGTTGCTAAGATGGAAACTCAAAAAGAAGTTACTGCCAAAGTAACGGGAACCATTTTAAAAGTCTGCCA
>CAUJFJ010000129.1 GCA_963169675.1 Bacteroidota bacterium | reverse complement strand
CAGCGCTGTTAAAGCACCATCGGCACTTGGGTAAGCAGCAGAAATTAATCCGATTAAGAACAAAAGTCCAATAAATGGCCCCAGGTGATTCAGTGCAATATCGGGGAACAAGTTGTCGGTATGTTTGGGATCAATAACCATATTGTTTTGTGTGGCATAAAATACCAACACAGCACCCAGTACCAAAAAGAGGAAGTTTACCACTACCAGCACAATGGAAAAGGTGAACATATTCTTTTTAGCTTCTCCAATATTTTTACAACTGAGATTTTTCTGCATCATTTCCTGATCGAGTCCGGTCATGGCAATTGCAATGAAAGCACCACCCAGGAAATTTTTCCAGAAATAGTTTGGTGAAAGGGTGTCGTCGACATACATCTTAGACAAATCGCTGCTCATTACTTTACCCAGCAAATCGCCCAGTCCGATTCCTAAGTGATCGGAAATAAAGATTACTGAAAATATAACGGTAATCAGCATGAAGGTTGTTTGCAGGGTATCAGTCCATACAATGGTCTTGACGCCTCCTTTGTAGGTATAGAGTAATATCAGCACCATAAAAACGGCAACCGTAACAATAAACGGAATCCCCATGGCATCAAAAACAAAGGTTTGAAGTGCGTTAATTACAATGTAAATGCGGAAAGAGGCGCCGATTGTTCTGGAAAGAATAAAGAAAAACGATCCGGTTTTGTAGGAAGCATTCCCAAACCGTGTTTCCAGATAAGTGTAAATGGAAGTGAGGTTCATTTTGTAGTAAACGGGCATCAGTACCATTGCAATAACCGAGTAACCAATCAGATAGCCGAATACTACCTGCATATAACTAAATTGCGTGGTTGCTACAGCACCCGGTACCGACATGAAAGTCACACCCGACAAACTGGCTCCTATCATTCCATAGGCAACGATGTACCATTTGGATGATTTATTACCAATGAAATAGGATTCATTATCGGCATTACGGCTGGTTATCCACACAACCAGGAACAACAGTGCGGAATAGGCTGCAATCACCGTTAATATCAGTTCAGGCGACATATTTGGGTCTTTTTTTGATTCCAAACAAAGAAAATGAAATAACCGCCTTAGTTTGGCTTTGCCGGAATAACCCTATTAACAAAGTTTTACACATCAATTGCGGTGCAGGGAATTGTGTTTTCTTCATGGAAAATCAATAACTTTGGGCTGTTATTCGAAAGATCCTGTGCAGCACTATCCATCCAAACTATTAGAGTCAGCCGTTAATGAGTTTTCCCGTTTGCCAGGAGTAGGTCGAAAGACTGCTTTGAGGTTGGTTTTGCATTTATTGAGGCAGGCACCTGCTGATGTGGACCGTTTCGGAAATTCCCTGATGAAGCTTCGGAGCGAGGTCAAATATTGCACTGTTTGCAATAACATTACCGATGCCGATGTTTGTGCTATTTGTAAAGATACCCGTCGGGATGCCGGGTTGGTTATGGTAGTGGAAGATATCAGAGATGTAATGGCAGTCGAAAATACCGGTCAATACCGGGGTTTGTATCATATTTTAGGCGGTATCCTGAATCCTATGGATGGAATAGGGCCGGAGCAATTAAATATTGAAAGCCTGCTCAGCCGGGTTTCGTCCGGTGAAGTGAGGGAAGTAATTATGGCTTTGAGCACAACCATGGAAGGTGATACCACCGTATTTTACCTGTTCCGGAAACTGAGTCCGTTTCAACTTCCGGTGACCACCATAGCCAGAGGTATTGCTATTGGCGGCGAGTTGGAGTATGCCGATGAAGTTACCCTGGGCCGTTCTATTTTAAATCGTACTCCATATGAAAATGCGCTTGCCCGATAGCAGGCTCGTAATTTCCTAAAAGCGCAGCTGGTAAAACGGTTCAATCTATGAAGCTTTCCGTAATAATTGTCAATTACAACGTTAAACATTTTTTAGAGCAATGTCTGCTTTCTGTTGAGAAAGCAATTATGGGAATTGATGCAGAAGTTTTTGTTGTTGATAATAATTCGGTGGATGGTTCGGTAGAAATGGTAAGAACCCGTTTTCCGAATGTAATTCTGATTGCCAACAATGACAATACCGGATTTTCGAAAGCAAACAATCAGGCATTACGAATTGCAAAGGGTGAATATCAGTTGTTGCTGAATCCGGATACGGTAGTAGAAGAAGATACTTTCAGGAAATGTGTCGATTTTATGGATTCACATCCCGATGCCGGCGGTTTGGGGGTACACATGATTGATGGAAAAGGTAATTTCCTACCCGAATCGAAACGGGGTTTGCCAAGTCCCGCAGTTGCATTCTATAAAATTTTTGGCTTATCGACTATTTTTCCAAAGTCAAAAGTTTTTGGAAAATATCATCTGGGTTACCTCGATAAAAATGCCACCAATGAAGTTGATATTTTATCAGGTGCATTTATGCTCATGCGTAAAGCCGCACTTGATAAGGTGGGATTACTCGATGAGACATTTTTTATGTATGGTGAAGATATTGATCTTTCTTACCGAATTCAGAAGGGTGGCTACAAAAATTATTATTTCCCTGAAACCAGAATCATTCATTATAAAGGAGAAAGCACCAAGAAAAGCAGTGTTAATTATGTAATCGTCTTTTATAAGGCGATGATAATTTTTGCAGCAAAACATTTCTCTCAAAGTAATGCCCGCATATTTTCTTTTCTCATAAATATTGCCGTTTACCTGAGAGCAGGAATCGCCATATTAAACCGGTTTATTAAAAAGATTTCGTTGCCCTTAGCTGATGCTACTTTGTTTATGGGTGGTATGCTAATTCTTAAATGGTATTGGGAACATTCGGTGAAAGAACTCAATTATCCACCGGTATTTTTATATGTGGTAATGCCGTTGTACATTGTAATCTGGATCACTTCGGTTTATTTCAGTGGTGGTTACGATCGCCCGCTGAAAATCTCGCGTGCCATAAGAGGAATATTGTCAGGAACTCTTTTCATTCTGGTGGTATATGCATTGCTAAGTGAAGAGTATCGTTTCTCCCGGGCACTCATTTTATTGGGAACAGCCTGGGCCAGTTTATCCGCTGCCAGTCTTCGGATTTTGCTCGATGTAAGCGGAATTAAGGGATTCAAACTCGAAAAAAATGAGCGTAAAAATCTGGTGATAGTTGCCGAGCCAGAAGAGGGCAGGAGAGTGCTTTCCATTTTACAGATGTCGGGCTCACCGGTTTCATTCATTGGGTTTGTAACGTTGAATGAGTCATCCATAAAATCGGATGAAAGTAATTCAGGTTATTTCCTGGGTTCGGTTTCTAAGTTGAGTGAAATTGCCGAATTATATGCAGTGAATGAAGTAATTTTTTGTGCAAAGGATGTTTCTTCGCAGGAAATTATAAATCAAATGCTGTTGTTAAGTCGACTTGATATCGAATATAAAATTGCTCCTCCTGAAAGTTTATTTATCATTGGCAGTAATTCAATCGATGATCAGGGTGATTTGTATCTGGTTGATGTTAATGCTGTCAGCAAACGATCCAATAAGCGCAATAAACGTTTGCTGGATATGGGATTATCACTACTATTCCTGATTGCATCACCTATATTGGTATTCAGGGTCAAAAATCCCGGGGGCTTTTTCGGCAATATTTTTAAAGTGTTGTCGGGAAACTATTCCTGGGTAGGATTTATCAGCGATAAAGTTGCCAAACAAGCAAAAGGAATGCGTAAAGGAATCTTACACCCTGCGGATGGGATTGGAGAACTTATTCCTGACAGTCATGCAGCTGAAAGGTTGAATGCTTTATATGCCAGAGATTATAGCATAAGCAAGGACCTGCGAATAATATCGAGATCCATGCATATGCTTGGAAGAGTTCCTGTGAATTAATAAATGACTACTTTTCTGGTTGCTGTGTTACTTTCCGATTCAATTACTAATTGGAAGATTCCTTTCAGATTGGTTGAAAAAGGAAGGATACCATCAGTCACCATCATTTGTTCTGAATGAACTTTTCTTCCTGTTACATCGAGTAATGAAACAGTGACAGGTTTCGAATTATTTTCATTCAGGGAAACAGACATGGTTCCATACGATGGATTCGGATGAACTTCAAACGAAAGTGATTCCATTGAAGACGGTAATCCTGAAAAACAGAACGCTCCGGATAGCGGGAAAACCGGAATTCCATTTTCAGCATAACAATAGAGTTCGCTTGCATAATCGAACATCACATCTATTCTTTCCAGTAGACCACGATCGTGTCCTATTCCTTCAATAAATTTGGTTGCCATAGTACCATTCATGGAGTATAGGTAGTATTGGCGACGCTGAACACCATTCACAAGAATAGTATCGATGTTTGTGATAGTGGTAATGTTGTTTCCAAAATGATTATAAGTGTCAGGTAAAGTATCTCCGACTTCAAGGTCAAAATCATACAACAATACCTCTATGGAATCTGCTGGTGGCAGATAAAACACTTTTTGGCCAACATTTCTCAGAAATCCTGCCGGTTCAGAATAATAAACCGGAGTAGTATTACATTGCGTTGGAGGCATAAACGACATTTCGTATGTTACACCGGAAGAGTGTAGCGTTTGGTACAAATTGCCATTGATGAGCGAATCTCCGATAATTGTATAGTTAATTTCACGGTAGAAAACACAGTTGTTCCCAGAGCCATTCGTAGTGCCAACCCGCACACTCCACGATGATGATTGAATGTAAGGCATTTGATAAGCGGGTTGGGCAATTGAAATTACACTAAACAATACTAAAATAAAGGGCAGCAGTTTCTTCATAGATTATAATTTAAGTTTGACTTAGGTGAATTGTACTATCAAATGTACTTAATTTTGTTTCCTATATCAAACTAAATGAAGCAATCTCCCGATTTTTACAATTTTCTGAATGAGAAGGTGTTGACTTATAATGCTATACCTTTTATTACAACAGATCCAATTTCCATTCCTCATCAGTTTTCCGCTAAAGAAGATATTGAAATCAGCGGCTTTTTGACGGCATTGATTTCATGGGGCCAGCGTCCTGTAATCCTTACCAATGCAAATAAGATGATGCATCTGATGGAGTTTGCGCCTTATGATTTTATAACATCTGCAAAAGCAGCCGAATTTAAAAAGCTGAAACCATTTGTTCATCGTACAATGAATGGAGAAGATTTAATTGTAATAGTTAAAGGGTTGCAGCATATTTACAAAAATGAGGGTGGGATGGAGTCCCTTTTCTCCAGATTAATGAAGAAGCATTCCAATGAAACAGCGATGGCTATTTCTGAATTCAGAGCAAATCTTTTTAAAGGAGCATCTACTTCCCGAGCAATGAAACATTTTGGCGATCCGTTAAAAAATTCAGCATCCAAAAGAATGAATATGTTTTTACGATGGATGGTTAGGAGGGATAAATGTGGTGTCGATTTCGGAATATGGAAATCTGTAAAGCCGGATTACCTTTATTGTCCACTCGATCTGCATTCCGGCAATGTAGCACGCAAACTGGGGTTGCTTCGCCGGCCTGCTGATGACTGGAAGGCAGTTGTTGAACTAACAGAATCACTTCGGAAGATGGATCCCGTTGATCCCATTAAGTATGATTTTGCGTTATTTGGACTGGGTGTTTTCGAGAAATTCTGATAAGCAACTATCAGAGTAAATTCCCTGCCAGATTTGCCAGTTCCGAACGCTCGCCTCGTTCTAAGGTGATGTGTGCATACAGATTGTTACCCTTCAATTTATCTATGATATGTGACAATCCGTTACTATGTGAGTCGAGGTAGGGAGTATCGATTTGGTTTACATCACCGGTGAAAATTATTTTAGTGTTTTCTCCGGCCCGTGTGATAATCGTTTTGACTTCGTGTGGGGTCAGGTTCTGTGCTTCATCAATGATAAAACAAATATTTGAAAGACTTCTTCCGCGGATGTAAGCCAACGGAGTAATATGAAGTTTTTCATTATCTACCATATCCGTAATCTTTTGAAATTCCTTGTCAGTTTCCTTGTATTGTCCCTGAATAAATTTCAGGTTGTCCCATAACGGCTCCATGTAAGGATTGATCTTCGATTTAATATCTCCCGGCAGGTAACCAATATCTTTATTGCTGAGTGGAACAATAGGGCGAGCGAGATAAATCTGCCTATAGCTTTGTTTCATCTGTAAAGCAGAAGCTAATGCAATCAATGTTTTTCCTGTTCCTGCTACGCCTAGTATGGTAACGAGTTTTACATCGGGATTCAATACGGCGTGCAATGCAAAAGTTTGCTCGGCA
>CAUJFJ010000128.1 GCA_963169675.1 Bacteroidota bacterium | reverse complement strand
GAACCGGTTATTTCCTGAGCTGATAAATTCGTTGATAATGCTCCTATAAGCATCGCAGACAAGACAAGTTTCTTCATAATTTTGGCGTTTTAAAGTGCAATTTTACGCAAAATTATGATGAAGAAGGGGATATATTATTTTCTGGTTGTTGTTTTAGCATTGATTTCGGCATGCGGAAGCAACAAGCATGATGTTGATTTAGAGGGTATTGAAGTGAGTTTTGATGTCGAGCGGTTCGAAAAAGATCTTTTTTCGACAGACTCTGAAATTACGGCTTCCGATGTAGAAAGGCTGCGCAAAAAGTATGGCTCTTTTGCTGATATTTTCTTTTTTAACATGATCCGGTTACCGGAAGGGCCCGATTCATCGGTTGCAGCCGGTCTCAATATGTTTGTGAATGATGCTGAAATAAGGGATGTGGCTCGGCTAAGTGACAGTGTATTCACGGATGTAACCGAAATAAAAGAGGGCATTGATGGATTTTACCGGCATCATAAATATTATTTTCCGGAGCGACATTTACCGGAGGTAGTAACATACATTTCAGCATTTAATTATGCAGTTATAACAACCGACTCTGTTATCGGTATTGGACTGGATATGTTTTTAGGACCATCTATCAACTATTATCCACGCATGGGAATTCCGAAATATATGTTCAGCCGGTTTAGCCGGGAATATATTGTGCCTTCGGTAGTGAAAGCCTGGTTTCAGAGTGATTACGATATATCAATGGTGAAGAATGAGTTGCTGAGTCAGATGATTTATCAGGGTAAGCAATTGTATTATATGAAAGCCATGTTACCGGAAATGCACGATTCATTGCTGACAGGATTCACCGGTGAGCAATTGAAGTGGTGCGAAGGAAATGAAACGGAGATGTGGTCGTTTTTTATTGAAAATAAATTGCTGTTCAGTACCGATCAGGCTGCATATTCGAAATATATAAATGACGGACCAACTACCAATGGATTTCCAAAAGAATCGCCTGCAAAAATTGGAGCATGGATAGGCTGGCGAATTGTGAATACTTACATGCAAAAATCAAAAAATATTAATTTAACCGATTTACTACGGGAGCGTGATACGCAAAAAATTCTGGAAGTATCGGGATATAAACCAGAAAAATAACTTATGAAAAAATCAGATATTAATTTTAGTATTACACTCAATGAGCAAAAATTTCCGGAAAGAATTCAGTGGAAAGCTGATGATTCAGGAATTGAAGGTGAAAAAGATTGCAGTGCTGTAATGATTTCCATATGGGATGGAAAAGACAAAAGTACTTTGCGCATTGATTTGTGGACGAAGGAAATGATGGTAGAGGAAATGCAGCATTTATTTTATGAAACATTCCGGAGTATGGCAGATACTTATTTGCGTGCCACCAATGATACCAAAGCTTCGGAAGCGATTACTGCATTTGCACAGCAATTCGGAAAAATAAACGGTGTAGTAAAATAGAATTGTTTATTCGAACAATGGAATTGTTGTTTCAATATAACTAAGAATTTCCATTGTTCCTGTTCCCGATTCCGATGAGGTAATAAAACGTTCCGGGATCTGCTCCCACGACTCGAGCAATTTCTTTTCATAGGCAACCATATTCCGGTGCAGCTCATTTTTAGTGAGCTTATCGGTTTTGGTGAATGCGATCGCAAAAGGGATGTTGTGATTTCCCATCCAGCTCATAAATTCCAGATCGATAGTCTGTGGTTTAATTCTGGAATCAATGAGTACAAAAGTGGTCAACAGGTTTGTCCGGTGAATGAGATATTCCCGAATCATTTGTTCCCATTTTTCGCGGTTGGTGAGTGATGTTTTTGCGAAACCATATCCGGGTAAATCGACCAGATACCAGGCTCCGTTAATTATAAAATGGTTGATCACCTGTGTTTTTCCCGGTGTGCCGGATGTTTTGGCCAATCCTTTACGATTAGTGAGCGTATTTATGAGGGAAGATTTTCCAACATTGGATCGACCGATAAAAGCAAATTCAGGTTTGT
This sequence comes from Bacteroidota bacterium, assembly GCA_963169675.1. GTDB lineage: Bacteria > Bacteroidota > Bacteroidia > AKYH767-A > OLB10 > JADKJB01. The sequence continues at coordinate 12,168 of CAUJFJ010000128.1, read as the reverse complement.
TAGGTTCGGGACATTTCCGGTAATTGGTATTGCTGCATACAAACTCTGCCGATTGAATATTCATAGTTAAACCGGCTTGTTATAAGTTGCGATATGCCGTTCTTTTTTAGTTGGATAAATTTCGTCGATGGTGACCATAATTCCGGTTTCTTCAACTTCACCAAAGTGATCGTTGAGGGAAGTGCCAAATGTTTTCATGGTTGCACTCAGGTTCATATAAGAGTTCACCAGTGGAGGAATATTTTCATGCAATGATCTTACATGTGCATTCAGAATGCGGTGGCCATCTTTATAATTCATGTCTTTAATTTCATTCAGGAAAGCAGTCATGTCATTCGTAACTGGTAACGGATGAATTGGCTTCACCAAATTTTCAGTATCCGGGAAATAATAATTCATAAACGTCAGAATCATGTCGCGTGCCACCTGATTAAAATGGCGGTACATGGTTACTTTTCCGAAGAAATAACGGATATGTGGATGATCAACGACAATCGCACCCAGTCCATCCCATAGATTATCGAGTGAAAACAGGCCTTTCCGATTTTCGTTGCTTGGCTGATATTTTGGCTGAACAAAAGATCTTCCCAATTCAATCGTAAACGGCACATAGTTTTTATTGAAAGCGTCAGAAAATTCGAATAGTTCCGTGGTAGCCAGTTTAGCTTTTCCATCGGGCCATTTCGGAGCTTTGCCACATTCAATATAACGGTAACCTCCTACAATTTCTTTATCGGCAGGATTCCAGACGATGAGTTGTTTATACGGAGCATCTGCAATATCATAATCGTCGATGTCGCATGGCAGTCCGGTACCGCCACCGGCAGCGCGGAAAGTAACTTCACGCAGACGACCGATTTCCTGCATCACATTCGGAGAGTCGTGGTGCGTAATGGTATAAATAATATTCGATCCATTGTTGGTATGTCGCACCAATTTGGATGTCGTTAACTCGGCTTCGAGTACTTCCTTTGAAATCGGATCAATAATAGCCTGCATAAATACTCAGGAAATTTTCATCGTTCGTTGATGACCTTCTTCGGCAATGCAATATACATGTTCTTTCACTAATTGCGCCCATTCCTGATCAGTTCTCGATTTATCGAACATCTGATGTGGAATTGGTTTGCCAAAGATAACGGTAATTGTCTGATTTTTTTGGCGATACATTTCATCTGCGAGATAAAGCATCTCGATATTGGCTTTAATACCAATTCTTTCCCGGAAACGGGCCAAATTGTAGAAAAACTCCGAGTTTTTTCCTTTGATAAAAACCGGGATTACATCAAGTTCATTTTTGCGGGCTTTGGTGATGAAGCTTTTACGCCATTCGAGGTCGCGAATTTTGCCGTTTCGCTTCCTGGAAACCAGTCCAGCCGGAAAAATTAGCACACCACTTCCGGAAGCATAAAGGTCATCTAGATTGGCATAAATATCGGGGGTATTTTTACCATGCTTGTTAACCCCGATAAAAATCCCTTTCAGATTTTTCAGCTGCAGCAGGATATCATTAACAATAAATCGAATGTCTTTACGGGTGCGGCCAACAATTTGTACCAATGCCATTGCATCGAGTCCACCGAGTGGGTGATTGGCAGCGAAAATACAACCTCCTGTTTTCGGGATGTTTTCAGTGCCTGCAACCTCAATGTGAGCCCCGAATTCATCGACAATGGCATCCACAAAATCGAACTCCTGCCGGTGCCCGTGACGGCGGATAAAATCATTGATGTCGTCTTGATGGGCAACCCTTTTTAAATAGGAAAAAATAAAACGAGGTAAAATCCGGTATAAGCCGGGATTTTTCGCCTTAAAAATCGCATCAATATCTATAAACTTCTTATTTTCAGCACTTTGCATAGAAATAATTCCCTGTGTGACTCCAAAGTTACGTTTTTCTGTTCAGTCCATGAATTTATTTTTGTTCCACAATTTCCCACTATTTTACAACTCCTGTAATAACCCTCTGAAACCCTCGTTATTATTGAGCGTATGACAATTTAGGCAATATTTTTTTAAGTCAGAAATACGTGCCAATAGAAAATTTATTAACAATTTAGCGTTTTGGTGGAAAAATGTGGGAAAATTTATTTTACCTTTACCAACTGCTTCCGGAACCTGATCAAACGGGGATAAAAACGGCAGTAAAAATCAATTCAGAGCGATGCATTTCATAGGCGAATACGAAGTAAAAGTTGACGACAAGGGCAGGGTGATGGTACCCGTAGCCTTGCGGAAGCAATTGCCGCCCGATATGCAGGATCGCTTTGTGTTGCACCGCGGTTTTGAAAACTGTGTTGCCATGAGTCCCTATGCTGTATTCATGAAGGAAGCCGAGCGGATTGCAAAAATGAACGACAAGAAGAAGTCGGTTCGTGAATACCAAAGGTTTTTTGTAGATGGGGCAGTAGAGATTACACTAGACAGCAATGGCAGGATGTTGATACCAAAACACCTGAAAGAATGGGCTGGCCTGGGTCGTGAAATTGTGATTGCAACCCGATTGAAGAAGATTGAAATCTGGTCGAAAGAAAAGAAACAAACACCGACAGCTGAGGATGGCGATAAATTCTCTGACATGGCAGAAGACCTGTTTGGTGATGAAGATGAGGATGGGGATAATTAAATGAGTTACCATGAACCTGTCATGTTGCAGCAATGCATCGAGGGGCTGAACATCAGGCAGGATGGCATTTATACCGATGTAACATTTGGGGGCGGGGGACATTCAAAGGCGATACTGGAACATCTGGGTGAAAAAGGGCGATTATTTGCTTTCGATCAGGATGAAGATGCACAGGTTAACAGGATTGCCGACCAAAGATTTACACTAATAAGAGATAACTTCAGAAATATGCAGCAACACCTGAGTCAACAACAAGCACTTCCGCTTAGCGGAATACTTGCTGACCTTGGAGTGTCGTCGCACCAGTTTGATGAACCGGGACGTGGATTTTCAATCCGTTTCGATCATGATCTGGATATGAGAATGGATACCAGAACCGGTACTACTGCCCTTGAAATTCTGAATTCAGGTTCTGAAAAGGAATTGGTAGCAATTTTCTCGGGTTATGGTGAAGTGAAAAATTCGAAAACGCTTGCTGCAGCAATTATTCAGCAACGTAACAAACAGCCATTCACCGATGCGGCATCATTGCGAAATGCAATTGCTCATCTGGTACCAAAAGCAGCCGCTACACAATATATGGCTCAGGTGTATCAGGCATTACGCATTGAAGTGAATGATGAGCTGGCAGCTTTAAAAGACTTGCTGGTGCAAAGTGCAGCTTCACTCGAAAAAGGGGGAAGACTGGTAGTGATGTCATATCATTCACTGGAAGATCGCCTGGTGAAAAATTTTATATCAAAAGGAAACTTCGAAGGAGACGACCATAAAGACATTTACGGAAACTCTCTCGGTCTGGTATTTAAATCACTTACCAAAAAACCGATAGTTCCTGATGAATCAGAAATAAGCCGTAATCCGAGATCACGCAGTGCACGGTTACGCATAGCAGAAAAACTTTGAAACGATGAACAGGGAAAAGAAAGCGGCACCGGCGCCAACACCGGAAAAAAAGAAAGCTCCCGGAAAAGGAATGGCTTCCGCACGCAAGTATGTGAGGTTCCTGAATGTGTTCAATATGGTCAAGCGTGATATGGTTGTTCAGGCTATGCCCTACATTTTTTTCATGACCGTAATTGCTTTGGTTTATATAGCTAACAGTTACTATGCTGAAAACACGATTCGTGAAATTGATAAGATAAATAAAGAACTGAAGACTTTGAAGTCGGAAGGAATCAGTGCGAGCTCAGAATTAATGATCAGAAGCAAACAATCGGAAGTAGCTCGTGCAGTTGCCCCAATTGGTTTGGTTGAATCAACTGATGCGGCTCGTAAAATAGTAGTAAAGACTTCAGCTAACGAAAACAGGGAGGATTAACAGAATGGGAGATACCAGAAAGGACATCTTATTCAGAGTTTATATAGTATTCGCCTTCATTTGTCTGTTTGGTAGTGCCATCATATTTAAGGTTTGGCATATTCAAAATGTGGAAGGTGATCACTGGAGAGCTATGGCCGACAGTGTAACTACCAAAATGATGAATATTGAGCCTGCCCGTGGCAATATTTATGCAACCGATTTAAGTCCCTTAGCTACCAGTGTTCCTGTTTACGATTTACGGGTTGATATGCTTTCAGATGCTATCACCAATGAAGTTTTTAATTCGAGAGTTGATTCATTAAGTCAGGCTCTTGCCGGATTATTCCGCGATAAGCCTGCGAACGAATACAAAAGGATGCTTCGGGAAGCCAGACGTGATGGAGAAAGATATTATTTGTTGAAACGTGATGTCAGTCATTCAGATTTACAGAAAGTAAAGAAGTTCCCGATTTTTAAAATGGGACGTTATAAAGGCGGACTTATTGCTGATCAGAAAAATAAGCGTATCAAAACAAACGATATGCTTGCAGCCAGAACCATAGGGTATATTAAAGAAGGCGTTGAGCCGGTTGGAATTGAAGGAGCATTCGACAAATACCTGAAAGGAAGAGAAGGATTCAGGATGATGCAACGTATTTCAGGCAATGTTTGGAAGCCCTTGTACCATGAAAATGAAGTGGAACCTGAAGAAGGAAAAGATGTTGTGACCACCATTGATCTGAACCTTCAGGATGTTGCGCATCATTCACTCGAGACTCAATTAATGAAGCATAATGCGGATAAGGGTTGTGCTATTTTGATGGAAGTACAAACAGGATCAGTACTTGCGATTACTAATCTCAAACGTGGCAATGATGGTGTTTACCGTGAGGAATTTAATTTCGGAATGGGTGAAAGCACAGAGCCTGGTTCTACTTTCAAACTGGCATCTATCATGGCTTTGCTTGAAGATGGCTATGTGGATCTTGATGATACTATTGATACGCAGGGCGGAGCAATTCGTTATGCCAATCGTGTTATGAAAGATTCGCATGAAGGCGGATACGGAAAAACTTCGATGCAACATGTATTTGAAGTGAGTTCTAATGTTGGTATTTCGAAAGTTGTAAATAAGTATTATTCAAAAAATCCACAGGCATTTATTGACCGGGTTCGTGGTTTCGGTTTAGGAATGAAACTCGATTTGCAAATTCCCGGCGAAGGACGTCCGTTCCTGAAAAATACCGATGATAAGTACTGGTCGAAAGTTTCGCTTCCATACATTTCAATTGGATATGAATGTTCATTTACGCCACTTCAGGTGTTGACATTCTATAATGCAGTAGCAAATAATGGCAGAATGATGCGTCCACGCTTTGTAAAAGAAATTCGTTATCACGGTCAGGTTGTACAGGAGTTTAAGCCGGTGATTTTGAAAGATAGTATTGCTTCTCCGGCAACAATCAGCAAAGCGCGTCAGGTGCTTGAAGGAGTTGTGGAAAGAGGAACAGCAACAAATCTGAAACACGCACAATATAAAATTGCAGGGAAAACCGGAACAGCGCAAATTGCAAATGCCAATGAAGGTTATAAAGTTGGCAAAGTGCGTCACCAGGCATCATTTGTTGGATATTTTCCTGCCGACAATCCGAGGTATTCCTGTATTGTGGTAGTTTATGCACCAAATAATAATGTGTATTATGCTGCTTCAGTTGCAGGACCAATTTTCAAAGAAATTGCCGACAAAGTTTATGCAAGCAATCCCGAGCTTCACAAAGAGTTGAAGCTGGAGCACGATGTTGAGCACAATTTGCCTGTTGTTAAAGCAGGTCATTTCAAGCAAACTGAAAAAGTATTGACTGCATTATCGATTCCGGCAAAACTTCCTGCGAGTCGCGATAACTGGATAGCATCAAAATCGAATTCTGAAACGCTTGATTTTGCAGGCATGAAGTTCCGTCACGATCAGGTTCCAAATGTTTTGGGAATGGGATTGAGGGATGCTATTTATATTCTGGAAAGTCGCGGTTTACAGGTTCGCATAGTTGGGCGTGGCCAGGTAACCCGTCAATCAATTAATGCCGGTTCGAAAGTTGAAAAAGGACAGGAAATTGTAATTCAATTAGGCTGATGAAGGTTCTTAAAGACATACTTTACAAAGCAGGATTGCAGGAGATTCTTGGAACTACTTCGGTTGAAGTGAATTCTGTGAAATTCAGTTCACGTGAAGTGGAGAAGGGTTGTCTCTTTGTTGCTGTACGTGGCACTGTTACCGATGGTCACGAATTTATTCAACAAGCTGTCGATGCAGGTGCTGCTGCAATTGTTTGTGAGTCTTTTCCCAAGATGATCCGTCAGGGAGTCACCTATGTGAGAGTAAGCGACAGTGCTGTTGCTCTTTCTGTTATATGTGGTAATTTTTTTGATAATCCTTCTGCTAAGTTAAAACTTATTGGTATCACAGGTACCAATGGTAAAACGACAACTGCTACACTTTTGTTTCATTTATTCAGAAGATTAGGATACCGTTGCGGGTTAATTTCTACTGTACAAAATCAGGTTAACGAAGAAGTATTACCTGCTACTCACACAACTCCTGATCCGGTTAAATTAAACGGATTGTTATACATGATGGTTCGTGAGAACTGTGACTATTGTTTCATGGAAGTAAGCTCGCATGCTGTTGCTCAGCATCGTATTGCCGGGTTGACCTTCCGTGGTGGTATTTTCACCAATATCACACATGATCATCTCGACTATCACAAAACATTTGATGAATATATCAGAGCAAAAAAGGGATTTTTTGATATGTTGGGTGAAGATGCTTTTGCTTTGTATAATGCCGACGATAAGAATGGAAAAATAATGGTGCAGAACTGCAAAGCACAAAAGCAAAGTTTTGCATTGAAATCGATGGCCGACTTTAGAACACGTGTTATCGAAAATAGTTTTGGTGGCCTGTTGCTGAATATCGATAACAACGAAGTGTTATGTCGCTTAATAGGAAGTTTTAACGCTTATAACATCACCGGAATTTATGGTGCTGCAATTTTATTAGGGGAAGAAAAATTAAATGTACTAACAGGTATAAGCAGTCTGACACCTGTTGAAGGACGCTTTGAATATATTGTATCAGAAAGTAAAGTCATAGGTATTGTTGATTATGCACACACTCCCGATGCATTGCAAAATGTGTTGAGTACAATTGGCGACATCAGAACCAGAAACGAAAAAGTAATTACAGTGGTAGGTTGTGGCGGCGACAGAGATGCGGCCAAACGTCCGTTGATGGCAAAGATTGCATGTGAAATGAGTGATAAAGTTATTCTTACTTCCGATAATCCCCGTTCAGAAGAACCTGAAAAGATTATTGAAGAAATGAAAACCGGAGTACAGCCTCAGCACTACAAAAAAGTGTTGTCGGTAACCGACAGAAGAGAAGCATTAAGAGTTGCCTGTAGTTTAGCTGCTCCCGGAGATATTATTCTTGTAGCAGGAAAAGGCCATGAAAAATATCAGGATATAAAAGGTGTGAAGCACCCGTTTGATGATAAACAAGTACTGGAAGATTCATTTAAAATAATCGAAAGCTAATGCTCTATTATCTTTTTGAATACCTCGATAAAACATTTGATCTGCCGGGAGCGGGATTATTCCGTTACCTTTCATTCAGGGCGGCAATGGCGATTATTGTTTCGTTATTTATAACCTTGTTTTTGGGAAAGGGAATCATTCGTTTGCTTTTAAGAAAGCAAGTGGGTGAAACGATCCGGGATCTTGGTTTAGAAGGTCAGGCTAAAAAGCAAGGGACTCCAACCATGGGTGGACTGATTATTTTATCTGCGATACTAATTCCTGTATTACTGTTTACCAAACTGAATAATATTTATGTGATCATCATGATTGTTTCAACCATCTGGCTGGGAGCAATTGGTTTTCTGGATGATTATATCAAAGTATTTAAAAAGGATAAAAAAGGGCTTGCCGGTAAATTTAAAGTTATCGGGCAAATCGGTCTGGGATTAATCGTGGGTGCATTACTTTATTTTCATCAGGGAGTTATTGTCAGAGAACGTATGCCAGACAATCCGATTGTAATGAAGAATAATGCTGCCAATCTTATTGATGAAATTCAGGCAAGTGAAAATACTTTATACTCATCGGAAGATGTAAAGTCAACGGCAACCACCATTCCATTCATGAAAAATAATGAGTTTGATTATTCCAAACTGGTGGCATGGATGGGTGAAGGTTCTGAAAAATATACCTGGATTGCATTTATATTAATTGTAATACTAATTGTGACTGCTGTTTCAAATGGCGCAAACATCACAGATGGGATTGATGGACTGGCAACAGGAACATCGGCAATTATTGGGACAACATTGGCAATTTTTGCTTATGTGTCGGGTAACATGGTCTTTGCCGATTATCTCAATATTATGTACATCCCCAATGCCGGAGAATTAATGGTATTCATGAGTGCATTCGTTGGTGCGTGTGTTGGATTTTTATGGTTCAATGCATATCCTGCTCAGGTATTTATGGGAGATACCGGTAGTCTGGCGCTGGGAGGTATCATTGCTGTTTTCGCCATTGCCATTCGTAAAGAATTGTTAATTCCAATTATCTGCGGAATATTTCTGGTTGAGAATTTATCGGTGATGATTCAGGTAAGTTATTTCAAATACACGAAGAAAAAATATGGTGAAGGAAGAAGAATCTTTAAGATGTCGCCACTTCACCACCATTATCAGAAACTTGGATATCATGAAGCAAAAATTGTAACACGCTTCTGGATTATCGGAATTATGCTTGCAGTATTAAGTGTTGTTACTTTAAAACTACGATAGTAATTGAAAACAAATAAGAAAATAGCCATTCTGGGTGCCGGCGAAAGCGGTTATGGAGCTGCTGTGCTTGCACGGAAGCAGGGCTATGAAGTATTTGTTTCTGATATGGGAGAAATTAAAGAAGAGTACCGTTCACTTTTACAAAAAAATAATTTTGCTTTCGAAGAAGGAAAACATACAGAGGCTGAAATTCTGAATGCAGATGAAGTGATTAAAAGTCCGGGAATTCCCGACAAGGCTCCATTGATCAAAAAATTGCATGAAAAGGGTATACCAGTAATTTCAGAAATTGAATTTGCGGCCCGTTATACCAATGCATTTAAAATTTGCATCACCGGCACAAACGGTAAAACAACAACAACCATGCTAACATACCATATCCTGCAAAAGGCCGGATTGCATGTAGGTTTGGCGGGTAATGTGGGTAAAAGTTTTGCTTTGCAGGTCGCAGAAAACGACTTCACCCATTATGTGCTTGAATTAAGCAGCTTTCAGCTGGATGGTATGTTTGATTTTAAAGCAGAGGTGGCTATACTCACCAATATTACTCCTGATCATCTCGACCGATATGGTTACGATGTAAATAATTATATCGATTCAAAATTCAGAATTACACGTAATCAAACGGGTGCTGATGCTTTCATCTATTGTGCCGATGATACTTTAACCACTGAAGCATTGAAAACAAGAACTATTGCAGCTACTCAATACCCTTTCAGTATAAAGACCGAAGCGGGCATGACAGCATTCCTTAAAGAAGAAAACCTAAACATCAACCTAAATAACAATTTACTGCATATGTCAATATTCGATCTTGCTCTACAGGGCAAACACAACCTCTACAACACAATGGCAGCCGGCATCGCTGCAAGGATTATTGATATCCGTAAAGATGTAGTTAGAGAGAGTTTCTCAGACTTCAAAAATATTGAACATCGCCTGGAGCACGTGATGACTGTTCATGGAATCGAATTTATTAATGATTCGAAAGCCACAAACATCAATTCAACCTGGTATGCATTAGAATGTATGCAAAAGCCAATTATCTGGATTGTTGGCGGCGTTGATAAAGGCAACGATTATGAATCCTTGAAAGATCTGGTGAAGACTAAAGTTAAGGCAATTGTATGTTTGGGTGCCGACAACGCAAAAATCATTGAAGCTTACAAGGATATCGTTCCTGAAATTGTTGAAACAAGAAGTGCTTCCGATGCAGTAAAGGCTTCTTACGAAAAAGGCCGTAAAGGTGATGTTGTATTACTTTCTCCTGCATGTGCCAGTTTCGATTTGTTCAAAAATTACGAGGACCGCGGTTGGCAGTTTAAAAAAGCAGTTAAAGGTTTATAAGAATTAAAAATTATTCAGCACTATGAACATGTCATGGCTTGAAACATATTTTAAAGGAGATCGCACCATCTGGTTGACGGTGATCATTCTCTCTATTTTTTCAATTCTGGCTGTTTACAGTTCTACAGGAACACTTGCGTATAAATATCAATCGGGGAATACCGAGTACTATTTATTCAAGCACTTTTTCATTCTTGTTTTTGGATTTGGTTTGATGTATGCTGCTCATTTATTAAAATATACCGTTTATTCCAGAGTGTCTAAAATCGCCATATTAGTTGCGATTCCATTGTTGATTCTCACCCTTGCATTGGGAACAAATCTGAATGAAGCAAGCCGCTGGCTTACTTTGCCCATTGTGAATCTGAGTTTCCAGACTTCCGATTTGGCGAAATTGGCACTCATACTTTTTGTTGCAAGAGCCTTATCAAAACGTCAGGATACTATCAAAGATTTCAAAACCGGTTTCTTACCAATTATGGGCCCTGTGGTATTAACCTGTATGTTTATTCTTCCTGCAAACTTCTCTACCGCAGCTGTTTTGTTCACTACATGTGTAATTCTGATGGTCATTGGAAGGGTCGAGATAAAGTACATTATGATATTGCTGGGTACCGGTTTGGTGGCATTGGCATTATTTATTGGAATTGCGAAATTGGTGGGTTATGAAGGTCGAATTGATACGTGGGAAAAACGAATCGAGACTTTCATGAATGATGAAGGTGAAGGAAATTATCAGTCGGATCAGGCTAAGATAGCTATTGCAAAAGGACAATTATTTGGGATTGGTCCAGGTAATAGTTCACAGCGAAACTATCTTCCTCACCCATATTCAGATTTCATTTATGCTATTATTGTTGAAGAATACGGCTTGTTGGGAGGTGCATTAATTGTGATTTTATACCTGGTATTATTTTACCGGGCAATAAAAATAGCACAAAATACTCCACGGGCATTTGCAACGTTTCTTGCTATAGGATGTGCATTCAGTTTAACATTTCAGGCAATGATAAATATGGCAGTAACCGTTAATCTATTTCCCGTTACCGGACAGCCACTTCCAATGTTAAGTATGGGAGGAACATCAATCTGGTTTACCAGTATTGCCATTGGAATAATATTAAGTGTTAGTCGTGATCTTGAAAAAGAGGAAGGAGTGAAAAAGGTTGAAGCAGTCGCGTAAAGTGATCATCAGTGGTGGCGGTACCGGGGGACATATTTTCCCGGCAATTGCTATTGCTAATGCGCTTCGGTCTATTGATCCCGAAATCGAAATTTTGTTTGTTGGTGCAGAAGGTCGGATGGAAATGGAAAAAGTTCCTGCTGCAGGATATAAAATTGAAGGGTTGAATATTACAGGATTTCAACGCAGTTTTAAGCTATCAAATCTTGCATTCCCATTCAGGGTAATTGCCAGTTTAATGAAAGCCGGAAGAATTATTTCCGGGTTCAATCCTCAGGTTGCAATAGGAGTTGGTGGATATGCAAGTGGACCCTTGTTATACATGGCCACCCGCAAAGGAGTACCGGGCTTAATTCAGGAACAGAATTCATATCCGGGAATTACCAATAAATTACTTGCATCCCGGGTCAGAAAAATCTGTGTTGCTTACGATAATATGGATAAATTCTTTCCAGCATCAAAAATTATTTTAACCGGCAATCCAGTTCGGGAAGAGATGATTAAAATTGAAGGAAAGAAAACGGATGCTGCTGCATTCTTTGGATTAAAAACCGACATTCCCACATTACTGGTGGTTGGTGGTAGTCAGGGTGCAAGAAGTATTAATCATGCGATTGCAGGAAGTCTAGATGCAATTCACAAAGCTGGAGTTCAGTTAATCTGGCAGTGTGGGAAACCATTTCATGAACAAGCACAAAAAGCAGTGGCTGCATTAGGCAGTGATCGCATTAAGGTTTACGATTTCATTACCAGAATGGATTATGCTTATGCTATGGCAGATGTAATTCTGTCGAGAGCAGGAGCAAGTACTGTATCAGAGCTGTGTATTATAGGTAAACCTGCTATTTTGGTTCCATTG
>CAUJFJ010000127.1 GCA_963169675.1 Bacteroidota bacterium | reverse complement strand
CTTTATACTTGATGTTAGTTCCTTAATAGGTCCTGCAATACTCGCAGGAAGTCGTATCAATAGAAAAAAAGCTATAATAAAACATAGTGACCCGCTGACCAGTATCCAAAAAACTGCTTTGTCTGCAGTAGCTTTGGCAATGTCACTTTTTATTTCAATAGCATTCATGTTCATATCCATTATTTTCAAAATGCTTTGCCTCAAACCTTGCATTGTATTTTGATCTTCTGGACTACTTTTATAGTTGTCAAAATAAGTTCTCAATTCTCCCGTAATTTCCGCTTCTCGCTCCTCCGTTATGTTGCGCTCCTGATTTCTTAGATTATTTTCCATGATCAAAAGGCTGTTCTCCGCCTTGTTCTCCATGGCGGCCAGCATGTTTGTACAATATTGGAGGCTTTTATAGTTAGCTGTTAAAATATTCTCAGAATCAGATTTAAGCGCTTGAATATTGAAGGCCCCAGTAAGGCTCAATATAATAATGAGGACAAATAACAATCCCACACCTAATGTCAGTTTTGTTTTAATATTCATTTAGGATAATATTACAAGGTCAATATCGTTTGATGAAATACTTTTTAAGAGTTCCTTAAAGACATTTGTTGATAGAATTATTTGGAACAAATTCAAATGAGGTTTTCCAACACAGATTGTTGTTATTTTCCTTTCACTGGCTTGCTCAATAATTGCTTTAGCCACCGAAGAACTTTCTACCTTAATAATTTCTGCACCCAATTCCGTAGCTAATTTAAAATTATTAATTAAATGTCGCTGTTTATCCAATTGAATTTTATCAACACCTTCGTTAGGAGTCTGCACATAAAGAACATACCATTTACTGCTATAATAATTAGCCAAACGCGAGGTTTTTCTGATAACTGTACGTGCCATTCTCTCGTTGCTGCTGATACATGCCAGGAATCGTTCATGTCTGAGCGCATTGGGTTTGGTAACTTCCGATTCAACTTTTCTTTCAACCTGAGAAGCCACCTCTTTCAACGCGAGTTCTCTCAACTGAAGAATGTGATCACTTTTAAAGAAATTCTTTAATGCTGTTTCTACTTTTTCAGCATCATAAATTTTGCCTTCTTTCAGACGATCAATTAATTCACCGGCTGTAAGATCAATATTAACTACCTCATCTGCCTGACTCAATACGCTGTCGGGAACTCTTTCTTTGACCTCAACTCCGGTAATTTCCTTAACCTCTTCATTCAAACTTTCAATATGTTGAATATTAACAGCCGAAATAACATTGATGCCGGCCGCTAGAATATCCATAACGTCCTGCCAACGTTTTTCATTTTTACTTCTATCAATATTTGTATGGGCAAGCTCATCTACAACTACAACTTCAGGTCGAAGATTAATAATCGCCTGAACATCCATTTCTTCCAGTTGCTTACCCTTGTAAAATATTTGTTGTCGGGGAACAACCGGCAAACCGGCTACCAGAGCTTCCGTTTCACGACGGCCATGGGTTTCAATAAAGCCTATTTTTACATCAATTCCATTTTTTAACAGCGTATGAGCTTCCTGTAGCATTCGGAATGACTTTCCGACACCAGCACTCATACCAATGTAAATTTTGAACTTGCCTTTTCTTGACTTTTTAATTAAATCCAGAAAATGTTCAACCGCTTTATCTTTTTCTGACATTAGAATGAAATTGCAATAGAAGTAGTAACAAATGTACTATTATTTTCAGGGCTGTTATCGTTAATGAAAATTTTGTCTTTGCTGTCTATAGTGCGTCCCTCAATTCTCCAGACAGCATTATCCCGAATTTTGAAATCAACATTCAGGGAAAAACCTGTTGCTTGAAATCCATTTTCAGTGCCGGTAGCTATAATAACACCGTTCTTGTCTACATAATGCTCTGCTCTTCCTGCAAAAGTCCATTGGTTGTTAAGTTTTATTTGTAAAATAATTAACGGACTATACCAGGTGTTGAAATCGTTGTTTACTCCTGATCCTTCTTCCATTCCATAATCAAATCCGGCAGTAATGTGAAAATTATCCGTGATTTGAAACAATCCATACAAATTATTAAAGTATCTCATTTGCTTTGAAGTGTCCGGTTTATCATTTCCGAAAAATGTACTATAGTTTAAGGTAATTTTGAAATTAGGGGTATACGTAATTTGTGTTCCAAAGGCAGGCGAATTATTCGCATCAGGTCGTTGTATTCGCTGCCATCCGTTAAGTACAAGCCCACTTAAAAACCATTTACTATTATCAGTTGTATAAGATATCTTTGCTCCACTTTCAAAATATGGGGAGTTTTCAGCAAGAATGCTCCTTGTCAACACCCTGCAATCTTTAGATATGGCACTTTCAAAGCCAATATGTGATGCAAAAACTCCTGCATCAACCCACAGATTTTTATTTTTGGAGATTTTGAATCCGGCATTCGCTTCATAAATGCTCTTTAAAACTCCCATTTCAGCAGCATAATTTGCATTCATATATGTTCCGGTAGCCAAAGCGAAGTTAGCCCGTACCTTATCAGTTAAATATGCAGCTTTGATAAATCCAAGATTTAGATTAAATTCATTATGTCTGTTGTGACTATAAAAAAATGAAGGCCTGGAATGATTGTCCGGTTCGTTGAAATCATAGCCATAATAAGCTTCCAGATAACCTGAAAACACTAAACTTGCTTTAGATGTATCAATTTGAGCATTGGTTAAAGATGTGGTCAGCAACAATATTCCGGTTAGTATTTGTTTCATGTCTGCAGTTATTTTAATTGATCTAATTTTATGTTCAATTTAAGTACATTAATTTTTTCAGGCCCAAGTAAACCAAGAAACGCCGTTTCAGTACATTCAACAATAAGTTCATTTAAAATTGCTTCACTAATGCTTCTGTTAGTCGCAACTCGTTTAACCTGAACTTTCGCAGCATTTACTGAGATGTTCGGATCCAATCCACTTCCGGATGCCGTCACCATTTCGGCAGGTATTTGTGATTTGGAAATACCAGGATGGTGTACCATAAACGTATCTATACGAGCTTGTACTACAGCCAGATAATCAGGATTAGAAGGCCCTTTGTTGCTTCCACAAGATCCGGAAGCATTGTAATCAACTGCTGATGGTCGTCCCCAGAAATATTTTGCATCGGTAAATTTCTGCCCAATGTTTTCAAAGCCTACAACTTTTCCATCCAGAGATATTGTAACACCATCACCACCACCCGGAGTCATTTTCGCAACACCTGCTATCAGCAAAGGATACATTGCAGCACAAATTATGATGAGAACAACAGTTAGTTTTAATGAAGGTAAAATATATGTTTTCATGCTATTAGTTATTATATGGGATTAAAAGAATATTCCTACAGCTAAGTCAAGTAATTTTATACCTGCAAAAGGAATCAGTAGACCACCAATACCGTATATTAATAAATTTCTTTGCAGCAACGCACTTGCTCCAATTGGTTTGTATTTCACGCCTCTCAGTGCCAGAGGGATTAAAACTGGTATTATAATAGCATTAAAAATTACGGCAGATAATATGGCGCTTTCAGGACTATGCAATTTCATAATGTTCAGCCCTTGCAAAGCTGGAATAGCAGCAATAAATAAGGCTGGAACAATTGCAAAATATTTTGCGACATCATTGGCTATTGAGAATGTTGTTAATGTTCCCCTGGTTATGAGCAGCTGTTTACCAATTTCAACAACTTCAATTAATTTTGTTGGGTCATTATCTAAATCAACCATATTTCCTGCCTCTTTAGCAGCCTGAGTACCACTGTTCATAGCCACGCCAACATCAGCCTGAGCGAGAGCAGGAGCATCATTTGTTCCATCACCCATCATGGCTACCAATCTTCCTTCAGCCTGTTCCTTCTTGATGTAATTCATTTTATCTTCAGGTTTGGCTTCTGCAATGAAATCATCAACACCTGCTTTTTCAGCAATAAATTTTGCAGTTAAAGGGTTATCGCCGGTAACCATTACAGTTTTGATTCCCATTTTTCGTAATCGTTCAAATCGTTCACTAATACCCGGTTTAATTATATCCTGAAGTTCGATGACACCAATTACTTTATCGTTTTCAGAAACAACCAGTGGTGTTCCTCCATTACTGGAAATATCTTTGACTTTCTTTTCAGTTTCATCAGGAAAAACAAATCCTGCCTTCTGAGAAATATTTTTTATTGCATCAAATGCACCTTTACGTATACGAATTCCATTTGCGAGATCAATACCACTGGTCCTGGTTTCAGCTGCAAACTTTATAAATCTCGCATCTTTAATTAGGGTGTCAGCCGGATTAGATTTGGATCCTAATAGTTTAGCAAGTTCTACAATTGATTTACCCTCGGGAGTTTCATCTGAGAGTGAAGACAAAACACAGTTCCCAATAAATTTATCACTATCATAACCTGCAACTGGAAAAAAGTGTGTGGCCTTGCGATTTCCAATAGTGATAGTTCCTGTTTTATCGAGTAGTAGGACATCGATATCGCCAGCGGTCTCTACAGCCTTTCCTGATTTGGTTATTACATTCGCCCGAAGTGCTCTGTCCATTCCTGCTATTCCAATTGCAGAGAGCAAGCCTCCTATAGTTGTTGGAATCAGACATACAAAAAGAGAAATATATGCAGCAATAGTGATTGGCGTATTTGCATAATCAGCAAAGGGTTTAAGTGTTACACAAACAATAATAAACACCAGAGTGAAGGCAGCTAAGAGAATAGTAAGTGCAATTTCATTCGGAGTTTTTTGTCTACTTGCTCCTTCAACCAATGAAATCATTTTATCTAAAAACGATTCACCCGGCTCAACAGTAACCTGAACTTTTATTTTATCCGATAACACTTTAGTGCCGCCGGTAACGCTTGATTTATCACCTCCTGCTTCACGGATAACAGGAGCAGATTCCCCAGTTATAGCAGATTCATCAATGGTAGCAATTCCTTCAATTATTTCGCCGTCAAGCGCGATGATATCACCTGCATCACAAATAAAAATATCGCCTTTTTTAAGTTCAGCAGAACTTATAATTTTTATGCCGCCTGATTGAAATAACTTTGCCGGTGTTTCTTCTCTTGTTTTACGGAGTGATTCAGCTTGTGCCTTTCCCCTCGCTTCAGCAACTGCTTCGGCAAAATTGGCAAATAATAAAGTAAGTAATAATACAAGAAAAACAATTAAGTTATAAGTAAAACTTCCCTGTGATTGTTCGCCTGCCAAAATCCAGATACAAACAAACAGCATAACCAATGTTCCTATTTCCACAGTAAACATAACCGGGTTCTTCACCATAAATTTAGGATGCAGCTTTACAACGGATTGCTTCAGTGCTTCAGAAACCAGCTTTTTATCGAACAATTTCATGGCTTGTACTTCCTTTCTTACAGATGAAATAATGATTTGTTATTAGAACGTTTTAGTTAATTGTATAGTGAAAAATACTCTGCCAACGGGCCCAGCGCCAGGGCAGGGAAAAATGCTAATGCAGCAAGTATCATTATTACTGCATAGGTCATAAATCCAAAAGTTGCAGTATCAGTTCTTAATGTACCTGATGATTCAGGGATGTACTTTTTTCTGGCTAAGATCCCGGCAATGGCCACGGGGCCAATAATTGGTAAGAATCTGCCAAAGATTAATACCAATCCGGTAGTAATATTCCAGAAGATATTATTATCTCCAAGGCCTTCAAATCCGCTGCCATTGTTAGCTGCTGCAGAAGTAAATTCATATAACATTTCTGAAAACCCATGATAACCCGGGTTATTCAACCAATTGGAGGGATGCACTGACCAATTGGCATCGGGATGATTAACAATAGTCCACGAAGCCAGTGCCGTTCCTGAAAGTATCAAGAAGGGATGAAGTAGTGCAACAATAGACGCAATTTTCATCTCGCGTGCTTCTATTTTCCGACCTAAGAACTCGGGTGTACGACCTACCATTAATCCGGAAATAAAAACAGCAATTATTATAAATACATAATAATTTAAAATTCCTACGCCACAGCCACCATAAAAAGCATTCGTCATCATTCCCAACATTTGCATTGCTCCGGAAACGGGCATCGAACTATCATGCATGGAATTTACCGATCCGGTAGAAATAATGGTTGTTACAATGCTCCAATAAGCAGAAGCTGCTGCGCCAAAACGAACCTCCTTCCCTTCCATACTTCCTGACCTTTGATCAATTCCCATTTCAGAAATAGCAGGATTTCCATTTATTTCTGATACCATTGTTGGAATTAAAAAAGTGAGCATTCCGGCAGTCATTACTCCAAAAATTATCCACGATAATCGTTTCCGGTTGAGAAAATAACCAAGAGCAAAAATCATTGCTAAAGGTATAAGTACCTGTGCAATCATCTCAACCATATTGGTAAAGTAATTGGGATTTTCCAAAGGATGAGCTGAATTTACTCCGAACCAACCTCCTCCATTTGTTCCTAAATGTTTTATTGCTATCATACCGGCTGCGGGGCCGCGTGACACCTGCACAGTATCTCCTTGTAGTGTTGTAATGGTATCTTTACCTTCAAAACTTGCAGGAGAACCATTGAATGCGAGAATAATTGCAATGATTATAGATATTGGCAACAGGATACGGGTGATTGTTTTTGTAAAAATATCGAAGAAATTCCCCAATTGATCTGTAACCTTTTCACGCATGGCATTAAACACTACAATCAGGGCTGCAATTCCGGTTGCAGCAGAAACAAATTGAAGGAAAGTGATTACGGCAAGTTGTGTTAGATAGGTTAGTCCCGACTCGCCCGAATAGTGTTGCAAATTGCAATTCACCATGAAACTAATTGCAGTATTAAAACTTAAATCAGGTGTCATAGAAGGATTTCCATCCGGATTCAGGAATAAACTTCCTTGTGAAATCAGCATCACAAAGGCATATACAAACCATAACATGTTCATGGCAAGCATTGCCAGCATATGTTGCTTCCAGTTCATTTCTTTTGTGATGTCAATGTCACAAATCCGATAAACAAATCTCTCAACTGGAGCCATGAAATCAAGAATAGTTTTCTCTCCTTTAAAAACATCTGCTATATATTTTCCGAGTGGAATAGCAAGCAACACCGTAATGATGAACATGACAATGACACCGGTAATTTCTGAATTCATAATTTTCAATATTAACTGTTAGAATTTTTCAGGTTTCAATAGTACATAGATCAAATAGCAGAAAACTGCTATCGCTAAAATGAATAATGCTGTCATGATGTCAGAATTTTGCTTGTGAAATGCTTAATTAAATGTTGTCGAAGAAGTTTATGGCTTTTTGAAATAGTATAAAGCATACAACTCCGGAAGCGATGAGTATTAATGTTAACATTTGGATAGTTCTATTTATTAAAATTAAAAAACAACCTACGTTTCTATATGATATGGGTTATTGTATTGAAGGATAAGAATCATATTCCAGAGGCTCTAATTTGTTTCTGGTATTCTGATTTTAAAATTTCCGGAAACAAATTTCGAATGTTGCATTTATGTAATTCCATGAATGTGGAAACAGAGAATATATAAACATTGGTAATCGCATTTTTAACTTCTGAATTGCCTTTTTTGAAAATGTTCTCAGCAATACTCATACATTGTTTGGCTCTTCCAATATTTCCCATAATAATGAGTTGTTTTGTTATTTCTGCAAATCTTTGCATTTGCGAATAGGTGTTCCGTTTTGCTCTATTTTTCATATTGTAAGTTATATTAGACTTTAAAGGAATTTTTATTTATTCAGTGCACTTAATAATTCTGTAATTAGCAGTCCTCCAAACATTAACAGAAGAAATAGCCTCAATAGTCGGGAAGTTAGTCTATCAACTTCCTTATTAGCAGTTATCATTCTATTAGATTTTGGAAAGCAGGATACAATTGATGCTCCAGTTATGAAGTCAGAACATAAATTTGGCTCAATTATTTGATATACAGAGAATTGAGGTGAAGTTGCTCGTTGGCAAAGAAAAGGCCAAAACAAAAAACCCTTTCAAAATGAAAGGGTAGTTCATAGCAAAATGATAGGGTTTATTAATCCAAACCGTACTCTGAAATTTTTCGGTAAAGTGTAGTGAGCGCAATGTTAAGCAGTTCAGCTGCTCTGGTTTTATTGCCTCCGGTATAATTTAATACTTTTTGGATATGTAATTTTTCGGCACTTGCTAAGTCAAAAGCAGAAAGTGTTTTACCTGATTTTGTTTCATTGACTGGAAGTTGCATTTCAAGTGGCAAATAAGACGCATTCAATACATCATCACATAAAATTACACTTCGTTCAATTACATTTTTAAGCTCCCGAATATTACCTTTCCAGGTATGTTGCATTAGCGCTTCTAAATAATCACTGCTAATGGAAGCAATTTGTTTGTTGGTTTTCAAAGAAAATGATAATAAGAAATGTTTTGCAAGTTTTTCAATATCACTTAATCGTTCCCGTAAGGCAGGTAGGTGAATTTGAAAAACTGAAATCCGGTAAAATAAATCTGATCTAAATGACCCTTTCTCTATTTCGAGTTGCAAGTCTCTGTTAGTGGCTGCAATTATTCTGACATCTACTTTAGTAGGTTTACTATCTCCTACTCTTATAAATTCACCGGCTTCCAATACCCTTAACAATTTGGCCTGAAGATCAAGTGCCATTTCACCAATTTCATCTAAAAATATAGTACCATGATTAGCTTCCTCAAAAAGACCCTTCTGATCTTTTGTGGCACCGGTAAATGCTCCGGCTTTATGCCCAAACATTTCGCTTTCCAGCAAATCTTTACTGAATGCTGAACAATTTATTGCGACAAAACTCTTTAGTGAACGATTGCTTTCCCGATGAATAGCTTGTGCAAATACTTCTTTGCCGGTTCCGGTTTCCCCGGTAAGCAAAACTGTTGTATCAGTAGTGGCTACTTTCCTAGCTAAATCTATTGCCTTATGAATAGCATTTGAATCACCAATGATGGAATCAAAAGAGTGCTTATTACCCAGTTGTATTTCAAGTTGTTTGATGCGTTTTGCTAAATCTGCCTTTTCAGCTGCTTTGTACAACAAAGGTATAATCTTGTTGTTATCATCGCCTTTGGTAATGTAGTCGAAAGCTCCGTTTTTTATTGCCTTAACACCATCAGGAATGTTTCCATAGGCCGTTAACAAAATTACTTCAGGAATAGAGTTCACTTCTTTAATCTTCCTGACAAAATCAACACCATTGCCATCTGGAAGTTTAACATCACAGAGAATAACGTCAAAATCCTGGTGTTCCAGTAACCTCAGGGCAGATTTCAAATCCCCTGTCTGAACCACCTCAAACCCTTCCAGGCCAATTATCCGGGTCAACAAAGCTCTTAGCTTTTCTTCGTCATCAATTATTAAAACCTTTCTCACGGCTGCGGCAGGAATTTAGATACAAAAGTAGGGAAAATATGATTTGTGACGCTACATTTCTTGTTTTCAGCAATAATTAATTCTCATTGGGTTAAAATTAAAGTTTCATTTCTACACTAAAATAAAAATACAAAAATTGTAAAAAGAAAACCGGTCGGCAACAAATTGCTGCCGACCGGGTAACTTTATTAAAAAATTTCTACTATAGAAAAGTCCCTGGAAAAAATATTAATCTAATCTTAATGGTTTATTACTGCTTAACAACCCTCTTCGTAGCTCTTTCACTTTCATTCATCAACACAACAGTATAAATTCCTTTTTGAAGCTGGCTGCCGAATAATACCTTACTGTCGAAAGGACTTATATCAGAAATCTTCTCCACTTCTTTTCCAAGCAAATCATAAACTATTAGACTATAACTTGATTCAAAGGCGGGATTTTCAATTGTAAAATCATTGTAAGAAGGATTTGGATAAACAGAAATTTCATACTCCTGAATTCCTGAGACTCCATTATTTGACATCGTACGGCACTGGTTACTGGAAGTGGTACAAAAGGTGGTATGGTAGGCCCAATTCGAAACACACCCGTATAAATTACGCTGCACTCTGGTATAGTAAGTGCCGACTGTCTGAAAAAGAATACTGATATTGCTGTTCGTTTGAGCGAAATTAGGACCCCAGTTAACCAAGTTAGTGCTTGCCTGCCAGGTATAACCTGAAGATCCAGCCGGAGTAGCAACCAAGTTGCCTGAAGTGCCAGGTGGAACACAATCAGGGCCATACATACTTATTGTAGTACTTACTGCATTGATTCCTCTTGTTGGAACATTGATCGTCCCGCAATAAGGAGTTGTTACGCCATTCAGTGTTACACTTATCGTGCTGGTGCTGCCCGGAACAGTCGCATTAATAACAGCTGAATTAGATGTTGTAGTTAACGGAAAGGAAACACCATTAATTTGAAACGTAGAATTACTAGATGTCCATGTATATGTTCCAGAACCGGTGTTGTTACCATTAACTGTAAATGTTGTGCTTGAGGTATTACACGGAGTTGCATTTCCTGTAATTGAAAGGACAGGGGCAGCAGGCACTACAGAGACAACAATAGAATTAGAATAGAC
>CAUJFJ010000126.1 GCA_963169675.1 Bacteroidota bacterium | reverse complement strand
ACCAATAATTTATAAATCCGCTGTTGATATGAACACCGCCATTATCACCTGTGCCGTAATACCAAAATGTTCCCTGATAAGTATCGGGTTGATTAAATAAATTGGGATTTGAAAATGACCGTAGCGTTGTTCCCGAAGCTTCACCGATGGTCCAGTTTCCTGATACTCCATTCGCATGAGATTCCAAAGCAACACCAAAAATATCGGCGATACCCTCGTTAATAATACCGGGTTCACCACTGTAATTCAGATTTGCAGATTTTTGAATTAATCCATGCGTAAATTCATGGCCTGAAATATCTAATGTGGTGAGTGGAGTGGAAGTGGCATTCCCTGACCCATAAACGACTGCAGAACCATTCCAGAAAGCATTTAACAATCCCTGACCATAATTCAGGTAACTGATCAATTTCATCCCATTATTATCGATGCTGTTACGGTTAAATTTCTGGTGCAGAAAGTCATAATAATTAACTGCGCAATAATGAGCATCGGCAGCATAACCACAACTTGTTGCATTCCATGAATTATCGTTATCGTAGTAGGAAGAGACCTGTGAATAACCATTTTGAGAATTCAGATTTAATGTTTCAATTCCTTTTCCTCTGGTGGTATTTTTCAAAGTAAACTGTACACCGTCACTCCAGGTAGGTATACTTTTATTGCCATGATAAACCGTTTGTGCTGTCCCGGCGACATCTGCAAAACACGATTTTTCAAATACATTTTCCAGTTGGTTGGTAACGTAATCAACAGTTGCTTGATGTTGGTGCAAATCGTTGTGAAAACTAAAAATAATCCGGTATTTAAGCTTGTATGCCGATTGGTCATCTGTTCTCGACCATAAAACAAAGAGACTATCAATTACAATTTCCTGCGAATGATTTCGAAAATCGGGATTTGTTCGAAGTAATAATTCTTTAAATCGGTTTTGTTGACTGGTTGAGCTATAACTTTCAGGCATACTTGCCGGTTTCAAAAACAAACCTTTGGCAGGAAAACCTGAAATTTCCAGATTCCCGGAGGTTTTCGCATGGACTATGACAATTGCATTTTCGACAGGTAGGCCATCTTTAAACTGCTGAAAACGATAATGTTGTGTATTTGTTAAATCTGTTTCAACATTAATAAACTCCCAGGTAGTTCCCGGTAGGATTTTCTTCCCCTGGTTAATTAGCAATTGATTGATATTTAAACCAATAGCTGATGTGTTACCAGATAACGGACGATTGTCATCGGCTTTGACAGCAAAGATGCACACGGCCATTATCAACACCTGAAAAACAAGGAATTTTCTGATTATTACACGCATCATAGTATTAATCTAAATTCACAAGTGGTTGAATGTCGCTTGAATTTGACGAACTGCACCATTTTATAGGTCAATACCGCCT
The DNA here is from genome assembly GCA_963169675.1 of Bacteroidota bacterium. GTDB lineage: Bacteria > Bacteroidota > Bacteroidia > AKYH767-A > OLB10 > JADKJB01. The sequence goes on along the minus strand of CAUJFJ010000126.1, from coordinate 2,427 downwards.
ATGGAGAGATATAAAAGAGCGGGTTTGATTTCCGGAATTGATGGCGTAATCCTATATTTGTAAAGTCACAGCACCAGAATTTTTAAATGAAAGTTGATTATATAGCCCTTTCTATCCCTATTTTTTTCCTTCTCATAGGAATTGAATTGCTGTATGGTGTGATTAAAAAAGTTAAGCTTTACAGGCTTAATGACTCTATCACCAATATCAGTCTCGGCATCGGACAACAGGTAACGGGAGTTTTCATGAAAACAGCCCTCTTTTTTGGTTATCTCTATCTCTATGAGAACTACCGGATAATGACACTGGAAAGCACTATTCTTGTCTGGATTTTATTGTTTATTGGTGTCGATTTTTTCTATTACTGGTTTCACCGCTTAAGTCATGAAGTTAATGCCATGTGGGCAGCTCACATTGTGCATCATCAGAGTGAAGATTACAACTTGTCGGTTGCCTTGCGACAATCGTGGTTGCAAAGTGCCTTTTCATGGGTGTTTTATTTACCACTTGCAATTTTAGGATTTGAACCTGTGATGTTCCTTACCATCAGTGCATTCAATACACTGTATCAATTCTGGATTCACACCAGAGTAATAAAAAAAATGGGGCCACTCGAACTCATTCTGAATACGCCTTCTCACCATCGCGTTCACCATGGTTCAGATCCGAAATACATCGATAAAAATCATGCAGGAACCTTGATTATCTGGGATCGCATGTTTGGTACTTTCCAGCAGGAAGAGGAGGAACCACATTATGGTATTACCACTCCGTTAAACAGCTGGAATCCGGTATGGGCAAATATGCATTATTGGAAAGACCTGGTTGATGAGTCGAGACAGGTTAAAGGGATAAAAGATAAAATCCTTGTCTTTCTAAAACCTCCGGGATGGTTTCCTGCTTATTTAGGAGGATTCAAAGCACCAAAAGAAATTGACCAAACACAGTATGTCAAATATGACACTAAATCATTCAAAGCTATTCATGGTTACATCCTTTTTCAGTTTACCATAGTGCTTGGAGTGGCAACGTTATTTTTATTCAATCAGCAAAACATGAATTGGTATCAGTCGCTGGCAGTGGCATTGCTGCTTATTTTTTCATTGCTAATATTCGGTCAGTTGTTTGAAAACAGGAAACATGGGGTGCAGATGGAATTGCTTCGATTATTATCGATGATTCCGGTTGCCTTGTTATTTATGAAAGAATCATTTTTTACAACGCTCCTTCCTGTAACTTTGGTTCTTGTTGTAATTTCATTGATCACCATACAACTCATTCTGGAAAGTACTTTCCGCACTAAAAACAGAACAATCTGATGCAATCACTTTTATATCCGAGATTCACATTTATTTATGCAATTCTTAGCATACTGGTTATTGTCGCAGATGTGATGGACCTTACATGGACTTATTACCTGACCAAACCCATGGTTTTATTGGTGTTGTTTTTCTTTTACAGGATTCAAACCGGCGCGGTAGAAAATAAAACCTTCCGAAACTTAATGCTGACGGGCTTTATCTTTAGCGCTCTGGGTGATGCGTTACTTATGTTTGTGGAAATGGGGCAGCAGTACTTTATTGGTGGACTGGTAGCTTTTCTGATTGCGCATATCTGCTATACAGCAGGCTTTATCAATGACATATTCAGAAGCCGCCCCTGGAACCAGCATTGGGGACAGTTGGCGTTATCGACACTGGTTGTTGTTTATGGTGCTGAATTTTATATTTTAAACCGATTCAGTTTTGATTCTCTTGCCATTCCTGTTATGATTTACTGCGCTGTAATTACCGTTATGGGTGTAAGCGCTGTAATGCGAGACCGCACTAAAAATTGGAGTGCTTATGTGACGGTATGCATAGGAGCGCTGTTTTTTATCATTTCCGACTCCCTGCTGGCCACAAATCTGTTTGTCACTAAAATTCCATTTGCCGGTGAGCTGATTTTAAGTACCTATTTTCTTGCACAATACCTCATAGGAATAGGGACACTGGCGAAACTGAAAAATCAGAATTTGCCATTGCTGGAGAAGCCAGTGACTAGTGAGGTCTGAAGCGAAGTCGAGGGTTGTAAGTTGAAAGTTGTAAGTTAAAAGTTGGGGGACTTCGGACCAATTAAAATTTCGTTTTTCACTTATGATTTATTTGGTGGCTGCTAAAATTGGTGGTTTTCGTTCTCCAGATGTTTTATTAAATATTGAGTAACAAGAATTGAAAAGTGAAGAAAGACATATCATGAAACTATAAACGAAAATCTTTAATCCTTAATCCTTAATCCTTAATTGAATCTCTCCCTCTCCAGCCCGAAATATTCCACGGAGGAATAGATAGAATCGGAATGAGAAGCAGAATGAGAACAAGAAAGGGGAAAAAATAGAATCAGACTCAAAAGCAGAAGGTGAGCAAAAGCAGAATGAAAAGAAATTTC
>CAUJFJ010000125.1 GCA_963169675.1 Bacteroidota bacterium | reverse complement strand
CAGGCAATCCTTTGGGATTCATCGTGTGGATGTAATTGTAGCGAATAGCACCACTGAAAGAATCGTAAAAAGTCATGTTCACATTCGTCTCGGTAGGAGCTCCACTCTGATCAAGCAGGTTTACCTGAAGTGTCGTATTATTTAGTGCTTGTGATATCACCACATTCATAATAGTTGAAAAAGAATTTTCTGTTGCAGCATCATAAAAATTTCCTACACACTCGAATTGTTTTTGCAATTCTGTTGACATGTTCAAACCGATAATAAACGGTTTCAGAAATATCCCTTTTTTTTGCAATGCATTAGAGACTGCACAAGGATCACCATTACATTCTTCTATGCCATCGGTAATCAAAATAATTATGTTTCGTGCATTGGCATCCGGAAAATCTTTACCACATTCTTCGAGTGAACGGGCAATGGGAGTGGTGCCACTTGGAGCAATGGAATTCAACTTTTCTTTGATGCGGTAACCATTTGCTTTGCCAAGAGGCACTTCCAAGCGTGTATCATCACAATCTTGCGGGGGAAATTTTTTAGTATGGCCATAAACACGTAATCCTGTCTGTACGTTGTCAATCATATGCAAACTATCTACAATTGACGACAACAACTTCTTAGCGATTTCAAATCTGGTATCTGATTCCCATCGCGCAAACATACTTTGTGAAGCATCGAAAAGAAAAAGTATTCGGGTAGGCTGCTGACGGGATGGTACCACTTTGGTATCTGACTGCCCATTCACCAGAAATGGCAGCACTAAAAATAATATCGACAGCAGTTTTCTCAATCCCTAATTCTTAATCTTTAATTCTTAATCCTTAATTCTTAATTCTTCCTAGTAGTCATTGGTTTCCTGAAGTTGTTCCAAAGCTTTTTGCAATTGTTCATCATTAGGAGCAATTCCATGCCATTTATGGGTGTGCATCATAAAATCGACACCATTCCCCATAATCGTTTGCATTAAGATCAGAATTGGTTTACCTTTTCCTGTCATGGTTTTAGCTTTCAACAAAGTGTTAACCACTTCATTCATATCACTGCCGTCCATATCAAGTACTTCCCAACCAAAGGCTTCGAATTTTGCACGAAGATTTCCCATTGGAAGCACCTGGTCGGTTGAACCATCTATTTGCTGACCGTTGACATCCACTGTAGAGATGATATTGTCAACTTTATGAGCGGCGCCATACATAGCAGCTTCCCAGATTTGTCCTTCCTGTAATTCACCATCACCGTGCAATGAAAACACAATGCTTTTATCGTTATTCAGTTTCTTAGCCTGAGCTGCACCCAATGCAACAGATAGTCCCTGACCTAATGAACCTGAGGCAACACGAACTCCGGGGAGTCCTTCATGAGTAGTAGGATGCCCCTGAAGGCGCGTATTCAATTTGCGGAAAGTCGATAATTCTGAAACTGGGAAAAAGCCATTGCGGGCCAAAACGCTGTACCAAACCGGTGAAATGTGACCATTGGAAAGAAAAAAGAGGTCCTCATTTTTACCGTCCATATCGAAATTGGCTGCATCATAATGCATCACTTTACCATAAAGTGCGACCATAAATTCAACACATCCTAACGATCCGCCGGGGTGTCCCGACTGACATCCGTGTACCATTCTAACAATATCACGTCTGACCTGTGTTGCAAGAGTCTTCAAATCAGCTAATTCCGCCATGTTTCAAGGATTTTTATAACGTTGCAAACTTCGGCAAATTATATCTGACCACAAATAAGGAGTTATTAACAGGGTGTTCATTACCAACGCTTATTAAGGATTCCATTACCTTTGCACCTCAAATTTAAAACTGTGCAGGTATTTCCTGAATCTTCCTTATTAACAACCGAGTTTGAAAAAGTCCGGGAGCGGATATTACGCCATTGTATTTCCAGTATGGGGAAAGAGCAGGTAGCCCTTATTGCTCCCGGAACCGATTTTGAGTTTATCCAGCATTTATTGAACCGGACTGCCGAAATGCGTCAAATCATTGCTTCGGGATTACCTTTTCCAACCACAGGATATACTGACATTTCGAAAGAGCTCAATTTATTACGAATCGGAAATAGTGTTTTGCTGGAAGATCAATTCATGATGATTCATGGAATGATGTCGACCATAAAAGCATTGTTTGGATTTTTTAAGAGTCGCCCGGGAGCGAATCCTGCTTTAGTTACGATACAGGAAGGAACCACTTATGAACCTGAAATAATTAAGGCGATTGAAGAAATTCTGGATGAAAATGGTGTAGTAAAAACATCTGCTTCAACGGAATTATCGAGAATCAGAAAAAGTTTGCAACGCAACCGGGTTGAATCGGACCGAATGTATATGTCGGTTATTCAAAAATACCGAAGAGCAGGATGGATTACGGAATCGGAAGAAAGCAGCAGAAACGGCAGAAGGGTAATTGCCATTTTTGCTGAACAAAAACGTGCTGCACGAGGTGTTATTCATGATACATCAGCAACCGGAAAAACTGCATTTATTGAACCTGAAGAAACCGTTGGAATTAATAATCTGATTGCTTCATTAGAACAGGAAGAGCGGCTGGAAATACTTCGCATACTTCGCGAATTGACAGCGTCATTAAGAAAATATGTTCCTCAACTGCAGCTTTACAGAATTCAGTTAGGATTATTTGATCTGAACTATGCGAAAGCACAATTTGCAATTGAAATAGATGGTAAGTTACCTCAGTTAGTTAAAGATGCTGTGATTAATCTCAAAATTGCACGACATCCCCTACTCCTTCTTCATAATAAGGAACAGAAAAAACCAACCATTCCTTTTACGCTTGAGCTGAATCACGAACAACGGATTTTAGTTATCAGCGGACCAAATGCCGGTGGGAAAACTGTATGCATGAAGACTGCAGGATTGCTTCAGATGATGTTACAATCGGGGTTGTTGGTGAGTGCGCACGAAGACAGTGTGTTTGGAATTTTTCATAATCTTTTAGTAGATATTGGCGATAGTCAGTCGATCGAATATGAATTGAGTACCTACAGTTCGCGTTTACGACACATGCGTATATTTTTAGAGCGTGTGAATGAACGAAGTCTTTTTCTAATTGATGAATTTGGTACCGGAACAGACCCAAATTTAGGAGGTGCATTGGCAGAAGCAGTTTTGGAAGAACTCAATCTTCATAATGCATTTGGAATTATCACGACCCATTATCTAAACTTAAAAGTAATGGCCGACCGTACTCCGGGAATTATCAATGGTTCTATGGAATTCGATTTAAAACGTTTAAGACCACTTTATCAGTTACAAATCGGGAAGCCTGGCAGCTCGTACACATTTTTAGTTGCAGAGCGAAGTGGTTTGCCTCGGGAACTGATTAAAAATGCACGAAGAAAAGTGGCCAGAAAGCACTTGTTATTGGAGAAATTACTGACTGATGTGCAACATGAAAAATCACAAATCAAATCGCAGGCCGACGAAATAAAACGGAAAGATTTACAACTTAAGGAACTCATCCGAAAAAACGAGGAGCTGACAAGAAATACGGAAAACACCTTATCGGCCAAAGAAACAAAACTCAAAAAGCTCGAAGATAAAGTCCTTCGGGAAAACGAAGAGAAATTCCGTTCCTTTTTGAAAGAATGGAAAAAAGCAAAAGACAAAAAAGAAGTCTTCGATAAATTTTACCGACAATTTGTAAGAAAAAAACAAGTTGAGGATCCGCGGGTGACAGAAAAAAAGCGGCAGGAAAAACTGAAAGTACTGAGAGAAATAATAAAGCCCGGTGTAAAAGTCAAATTAGAAAACGGCAGCACCATAGGAGTTGTTGAACAATTAGAAAACGACAAAGCCATAGTTATTTTCGGACAATTCAGAACAACGTGTGATTTGATTAGTTTGGTTCCGGCGGAGAAAATGTAGAATACAGAATGACCTTTCCTGAAATATTTCAATAGTCGACTAATTTGTCAGTATTCCGTATAGGCTATAGGTTTTTAGTTTTGCGAAGGTATTTGGAGTACACAATTTATTTTCTTTTTAAAACGGATTTAACAGATTTGGCGGATCAGGGCGAGTGCCCTGCAGCAAGCTGCAGGGAATGATAAATTTTCGATGATAAATGATAGATGGAATTACAGGTCAGAAAATTGCACTTTTAAGCGAAAATTCCATGTGACCACTAATGACTTAATGACGCGGCTCTGCCGCAAATGACTAATAATGACTTTGGGACTTGGAAATTTATTTTATCATTAATCTCCAAAACTTCCTGAAGCATCTTTTATGCAATAATTATCTCGTTCCTTGTCTTGTAAAATCTGTTGAATCTTGTTGTAAAATTTACGGAACTCAATTATCCCTTGAGATGAAAGGGAAATACGAATTTTATAATACATCCAAAAGTTTAACTTCCCCAAACCTCACTTCACCACCATCAATTTCCGGGATGCTAAAATATTCCCGTTATGATCCAAACTAACAAGGTAACTTCCGTTATGCAAATATGAAATATCGACTTCCAGTTCTCTGGGATTTCCTTGAATTTGGTTAGATGAAATTACTCTGCCTGTTAAATCAGTGATGAGTAGATTTACTTCAGTTAAGTTGGATGGGATAATGCAGGAAAGCGTTATTTTATCTGTTGCCGGATTGGGAAAAATGGTAAATGATTTTTCTATTAGTTCGTACTCATTGTTGATACCGGTGTAAATTGTTTGATTGAGTGTATCGACTTCCCCACAGGCAAATGCCAGCAGGTAAGGTGTATAGGGGCCTGAGCCTGCATAAGTATGAACAACAGGAGTGGTGTCGGTCAAAAGCACTATTGCCGAATCGCCATCGCCAAAATAATAGATGCAGGTATCGGCTCTGCCGCTTAAGTTATAGAAGGTTGCTGTGGAGCCGTTCCATATAACTGAGAAGTCAGCTTTCGGTGCTTGCCAAAAACCAAGGCAGTTGGTTTTGATTAAGTACAAATCAGCACCGATATTGGGCCCTTCTGCCCGACCTGCAATGATGAACCCTCCATCAGGGGTTGCTTCCATAGCATACCCGTAAGTGTCAGCCTGATTGTTATATGCGTATACTCTTCTCCAAAGTTCATTTCCTGTACTGTCGACTTTAATTAATAAAGCACGCCATTGTGTATTACCATTTGCGTTGACTGTAATACCACCAGCACTTACAACGGATTGATCAGGAAGAATCACCGACTTAATAATATAGCTCCACCATGGATTACCATTACCATCAGGGAACTGGGACATAACTTTTTCCCATACTATTTGTCCGGTTGAATCAATTTTAAATATTATCCCTCTTGTAAAGCCACCTAAAAAACCAGTTGAGCCGGAAATTATATAGCCATTATCAGAAGTCTTAGAAAAATGTTGTCCAACGTTAAAATCAGAATTTGGTACGGTTACAAATTCATAAATATTACTGCTAATTTCGAATCCGTTAACATCCGTATGCACCAACCAAATATCACCATTGTAGATGTACAAATCTTTGCCCCCAATAAATGTATAAGTACTATCGGCATTTTGTTCTACATGGTAGATGTTATTATTGGCGATCAATCCGGGATATACCCGAGTCCATTGTTCATTGCCGGATGAGTCAAGTTTAGTCAGAGTACCTTCATTTTTTCCAGTAATTTGACTAACAAGTAAGCCACCTAAAATAAACCCATTGTCAATAGTTTTAGAAATGCAATAAGCCAGATTCTCGTCTAATGAATCGCCAATAAACTTTTCCCAAATTACATTCCCGGTTGTGTCAGTCTTTAAAACGAAAGTTTGAGCCTTGTCTTGAATGTTATTTTCCCAGACTCCCGCAAAGACCCAAGAATTTCCTAAATCAATTGCATCATAAAAATAACAATTTGATGAAGTATCATTTTTGGAATACTGGTAAACGGAATTGCCAAATTTGTCAGTCTTGACTATGAAATAATCTGATTCGGTATTCGTGTTAATAAATCTATCTCCACCTGTTAAATAGCCATCAGACAAAATTTGAACAAAGCGACCATTTTCCACGTAAGGATAAAAATCACCATAATTTTTCTTGAAATATTTTGATGACTGTGCCTGAAGCCCAGACACAGCCATCAAAATAATTATTTTTAGGAAAATGAGATTTAGTATTTTCATCATTTGAATTTCATCATTTTACCAGAAATCGGATCAAAGTTATCACCTGAAATTCTGTAAATATACAATCCTACAGGCAAATCTCTCCCGATCAATATCATTTTTGAATTTATACTTGATACACTCATCAATTTGCCCTGCATATCAAAGATATGTATTTTAAGTTGTTTAACCAAATTTTCATCGAATTCAAGATTTATAGTGGTTTCATTTTCAAATGGATCAGGATAATTCCTAATAACGGTTTCAGAGGACAGTCTTGTATTATTTACAATATCAGAGTAGTTGGCAAATCTGGATTCATCGCAACTCAAAGTTAAATTGCATGGTAATTCTATTGGAATTCCGTATAAAGTATTTAACACTCCTTTGGCCATCCATCCGGCTTCGCTATCATTATCAGAAATGCTTCTGATCCAGCTTAAGTTTTCAGGACTCATTTCGTTTATCGATATATTATCCTCAATCAAGTCACAAAAAATTGAATGCGACTCTACCAGATCCAATCCATCCTGAGAAGTATCAACCCATCTTCCCAGAATCGCCCTTATGGAATCTGTCTGTCCACTGTGATAATATAATTCTAGAAGAACAGGATCTCTGTATTCTAAATCAAAAGTGTCAACAAATAAAATTGCACTGTCTATTTTATTTAAAGTTAAGTAATAACCTAATATTTCTCCATTAAGTTGATTTATAAGAAGTGTATCTATTGTGGTGTCTCTTTCGGCTAAAATTACGAATATTTCTCTTGGATAAGTTCGTAAGCCATCACAATACGCATCTTCAGCTTGTGCTAAATTAACACAATTTGTAACCGTCACTAGTCCCTTTGTGATATCAGGAATATAATAGGGGAATGCAGGGAATTGAGAAGTTACATAATTAAAATTAAAGGACGTATTAGATTGATTATCTATATCATAGATTGTTGTTGAGGTAACCTCATGAAATTCATTTGCTGCCGGAAAGCCAGCTGGGCTGCATTGTCCTTGGCTTTGAATTTTTGCATCAAGAATTCCACCGCCCTGATTAATATCACCAATTACCCATCCAATAAAATAATCATGCAGGTCGTTACACCGCCAGGTTGAATTAAAATTATTTCCGGTTGAAATTAAAGATATTCTTGAAGTAAAAATGTGATTTTTTTGAATATAGGATGGGTTGAGATTATTATTTCCGGACCTCAGCATATAGATACCTCCGAACTGATCTGAAATTAAATTTTCTTCCATAAAAACACTTTGTGCGCGATCGTTCCAAATTCCGATGGGTACCGAGCCAGCTCCATTTGCAATTGTTGATTCAAGAATAGTTGTCAATTGATTCTGAAGATTAAATATAGCAACACCACAATAATTGAAAGTGTTTGTGCCATTTATGCTTCAGTCAATGCTTAACTTTTTCTTGATTTTATTTTTATATCATAAAAACAAAATGAAGAATACTTAACAAATATTCAGTGATGAATTTCCCTTTAACGTATGATCTATGACTTACTTTTTTTGAACGCAGAGTTAGGGAGACGCAGAGAATTTCGCTTGCGTGATGAGACGAGAATTCCTTCAATGACCATTAACCTAATGACAGTAGCTTTGCTGCTAATGCTTTGCCGCCAATGACAACAGGAAATGATAAATTAAAGATGATAGATGATAAATGGGAAATCATCTTAAAATATAAAATATTTGACGAATTAAATCTAAACACCATTCTTAATATCTGATATCACTAAAAAATATTTTGGAGAATACTCATTACTTTTCTGCCAACTATTTCCCCTATTACATATTTCCAATGACCCAATGATGCGGCTTTACCGCCAATGACCCAATGACGCGGCTCTGCCGCAAATGACCTAATGACGCAGCTCTGCTGCAAATGACGCGGCTCTGCCGCAAATGACCCAATGACAGCGGCTTTGCCGCCAATGACGCGGCGTTAGCCGCAAATGACAGCAGCTTCAGCTGCGAATGACGTTACAAAACACTGTAGTGTTTTGTAACTCACCAGTCGTCAAAATCGGTATAGTCATCAAGGTCTCTTCTTTCTTTTTTAGTGGGTCTTCCTAATCCCGGTTGTCGCCATGCACTACGGGCGGCAGCGGCGGCTTTCATTTTGTCGGTTACTTCGGCCGGGGTTATGTCGATGCAGTAATCGGGAACCAGTTTTGCTCCTAGTCTGTTGTGGACAAGTTGAACTACTTTTAGTGTCCGGTCAAAGGGGCCCGATTTAACGGTGATTATGTCGCCTGTATTGACGTTTCGGGAAGCTTTTACCAATTGCCCGCCTATCTTAATTTTTTCCAGCTCACAGGCACGTGCGGCCAGACTGCGGGTCTTGAAAATCCGTACTGCCCATAAATACTTGTCGATCCTGACCTTTTCCATATCCTACAAAGTAAGGTGGTAGCGACCTTATATGCAAAATCCGTGGAAAACATTACCTTTGCGCCCTTGAAAAATAAAGTAACAGAATTATGGGCTTAAAATGCGGAATAGTTGGTCTCCCAAATGTTGGTAAATCAACCTTATTCAATTGTTTATCGAATGCCAAAGCACAGGCAGCAAATTTTCCTTTTTGTACTATTGAACCGAATATTGGGGTAATTACCGTTCCTGATGACCGACTTAAGGAATTAGAAAGACTGGTTCAGCCTCAAAGAGTGCTTCCCACAACAGTGGAAATAGTTGATATTGCCGGATTGGTGAAAGGTGCCAGCAAAGGCGAAGGATTGGGCAATCAGTTTTTGGCTAATATCCGGGAAACTGATGCCATTTTGCATGTTTTGCGCTGCTTCGATGATCCGAATGTGGTGCACGTGGATGGAAGTGTGAATCCGATCAGAGATAAAGAAACAATCGATATCGAATTGCAATTAAAGGATCTGGATGCTGTTGACAAGAAGATTCAAAAAGTAGAAAAGGCAGCACGTGTTGGAACCGATAAAGAAGCTAAGAAAGCATACGAAGCACTTTTAATCTATAAAAAACATCTGGAACAGGGTAAATCGGCACGTTCGGCACCGGTTCAGGCTGAAGACAAGCAATACATTGCAGATTTGTACTTACTAACCGATAAACCGGTGATGTATGTGTGTAATGTTGATGAGAAATCGGTCTTAACCGGAAACAAATATGTGGATCTGGTTAAGGAAGCTGTTAAAGATGAAAATGCAGAAGTACTTGTAATTGCTGCGGCCATTGAAGCTGATATTGCAGCGATGGATAGCTATGAAGACCGTAAAGTTTTTCTTGATGATCTGGGGTTGACAGAATCGGGAGTAAGTAAACTTATTCAGGCTGCTTATCGGTTATTGGAGCTTTACACATACTTCACTGCCGGTGTAAAAGAAGTGCGTGCATGGACTATTCACAAGGGTATGACTGCACCTCAGGCAGCCGGAGTAATTCATACCGATTTTGAAAAAGGATTTATTCGTGCTGAAGTAATTCATTACGATGATTATGTAAAGTATGGATCAGAACAAGCATGCAAGGAAGCAGGTAAACTAGCTATAGAAGGTAAGGAATATGTAGTGTGCGACGGAGATGTAATGCACTTCCGTTTCAATGTTTAATTACAATTTCATCCAATAAAAAAAGGGAGTCATTATTTGACTCCCTTTTTTTATGCTTGATTTTTTATTACTTCACTTTTGTAATTTTAACCGGACTTGAAGCAACTCCTTTATTGATTAATTGTGCAGTATAAATTCCTGCAGCTAAATCAGAACCGGCATCAACATATCCTTTTGTAGCATCAATTATTTCATTGCTAATTATTCTGCCGGAAATATCTGCTATTACCAAAGTTGTTTCACCAACTAGTAAATTACTATTGAAAACAATTCTTACAGTAGTATTAAACGGATTCGGATAAGCAGAAAGTTTTGCTGATGCAATATTCTCAGCGATGCTTACCGGTCCTTCGGTAACTTCAAATTTATCGAGGCCACCTTCAACAATATTAAATACCGGACCCCAATCTGCAGTTTCAACAATCAGTTTCATGTTTGCAGTTGGTGTAAGATATTGAGCAATGCTGTAAGTACGATTCACCCACGAGGAATTGTTTGGTGAATTTGGAAATAATGTTTCTAATGTAACGGTTGTAATACCATTGGTAATTTTAACAGTAAGTGTATCATCGGCAGAACCACCGCCGTTATTACCACCATTATAAAACCATCTTGCATATTTCACATCCGGATTCAGGAAAGAAGTAGCATCAAAAATTGGTGAAGTAAGAATGGTATTTCCACCATCCACATCATTATCCCATGCACCGCCACCACCATTATCGGTAACGTAGCATTTATCGCGACAATCATTGGTAACATCAACATCAGGATTTGCAACAGCACCTCCTCCGGGACCTTGTGTTACGGTTCCATCCGGCTCACCACGTTCCCATGAATTACCTGAAACACCTGTAACAGTCCATCCTAAATCAAATGTAAAGTCATCATAAATTCCGGGTTGTAACTGAATCACGTAAGGAACAGTTCCACTATTAAGCGCTTGTGAGTTCGAGCAATAAGTAACATATCCCCATTTGCCGGCATCGATGTTATAGGTATCTGGGAAGAATGCAGGAATTGCAAAATTTCCATTGGCATCGGCAGTGATTTGATTATCTGTAGAAGCATTCCATATTTGCACTTTAGCATTTGGAACCGGCAAACCAGAAACACCATCAATAACCTGTCCGGTAGCAGTGAAAGCGTTTAACGGATTCAATTCAACATCCACAACAGTGAGTTGACCGTTTACCAACACGATACCATTAATTGTTTTTGTTTCATAGCCCGCACGAGAAACCTGAATAGAAACTGTACCCGGAGTTACAGTTCCTGTTTTATATTCACCGGTAATATTTGTAACCGGAGCAAGTGCTGTTGTAAGAACCTGCACAGTTGCATTTCCTAAAGCCAATCCAGACACAGAATCAGTTACAATACCTTCGAGGTAGCATGCACGAATGTAAGTTGGAGTTAACACTACCAGACCATTAGCCATATCAGAAGCTACAATTGTTCCTGAAGGAAGGAAAGGATAAACACCCCAGCAGCCATCGAAACCGCCACCGGCACCTTGTGTGTAAGTATCGTAAGAACCAACACTGATAATATTCTCAGGTCGGGAAACGTCTGTAATTGAAACACCATCTTTATACCAGGAAGTAACAGCAAAATCGTTTAATACATGCGTATTGTGAACGATAGAACCTGAACCTGGTGTGATCTGGTAACGATCGAGTTCCGTGATGTTACCAAGATCAGTAATATCATACGATGTCAGGTAAGAATCATTTGTTTCATCTGTAGTGAATAATACAGTACCTGCATCATTCAACCAGGTGTTATGTGTAAAATTGTTTGGTGTATTTTGCTGAGCAAGCAGAATCGGATTTGTCTTATCAGCTACATTATAAACAGCAAAATATCCATCGTAAATATGTCCACCCCACAGCGTATCATTTCTGACATAACCATCGTGAATATAAGTTCCGGGAGTATGTCCTTTGTAAACAGGATTCCAAGGATCAGCCAAATCAACTACCAGAGCTGAACCATTAAACAAATTACTTCCAAAAAGATAAACGTGAGCTGCATCAATATGCAACGCATGGATAGTCTCCAATTGATTATTGATTGCACCACTTCCAGCCCAGTATTTTGAATTTACAGAGTTTGGTAAATCGGAGAGGTCAACAATTTGCAGACCGCTGTTACCACCTTCAGTAGTAACATAAGCATAGGTATCCCATACTTTCACTTCACGCCAGTCGGATTGAGCGCCGGGAATCATAAATGCTTCTACCGGATTATCGGGATCAGTAACATCCACAATAGAAAGACCTTCGTAGTAGCCTACCAAAGCGTATTCGTTTCCTTGTGAATCGACATAACCTCCAATATTGGATAGCGATACTCCATAAGGTAAAACCGCTCTTAAGGTCATGTTAAAATTTTGTGCAAATCCGACGGTGCAGATTAGCAGCGCCATCAGGGTAATCAGATTCTTTTTCATTTAGCAAGGTTGGTTTGAGGAATCAAATTTAGGGATTTTACCTGCACCCTCAGGAGTAATCCGATAAAATATGTTAAGTACAAGAAACCATTCGAGTAATCCTTTTCGGAAGATTAACGGGGCAAATCAGTCCTTTTTGAAAATGGCAAAAAACATAGAGTCAGCCAAGTCATTAAATCCGCAAACAGTCTCATTTTGAACAAGTTTCAGACTTGTATGCTGTAAAATAAAGTCTACCATGCCTTCATTTTCCAGTTTAAAAACAGAGCAGGTCATGTAAACAAAAAAACCACCTGACTTCAGGTGAGGCACCACATTCAGCACGATTTTCTCTTGTCGGGAACGAAAATTGAGCAATTCCTCTTCTTTAAAATGTGTTAAATATTCCGGCGTTCGTGCCCAGGTACCCGATCCGGAACACGGTACATCGGCAATTATACCGTCATAAAAAACATTCGGTTGCTTTTCGTTGGAGGCAGCTAAATCGGCCACAGCGAATGTCACTTGTTTTTTAAACGATGCCGGTAACCGCTCCTTAAAATTTTCCAAAATTGATTTTCTGATATCGGTAGCATAGATATTCACTGCGGGTACCCGTTGCAAAAGTTGCAGTGACTTCCCTCCTGCCCCACAGCAGCAATCCCACCAATGCTGATTTGATGATGCCGGAATTTGCAGACCACAAAGCTGTGATGATAAATCCTGAATCTCATAATGAGTACCCTTGGTGAATGGCAAATTTTCAATATTAAAACCTGGAGGAAATCCGATAGCAAACGTTGGAGCATCTTTAACCACAAGATGCAATTGCTGTTCACTAGCAGCATACATAATTTTTTCGCGAAATCCCGGAAATGGTCTGGTCCAAACTAACGGTTGGAGCACATGTGAAAAACAGAATGCTTCAGTTGAAATTTGATCCGACAATGGTGCATCGAAGGGAAACAGCAATTTAACATCGAATACAGGATAGCAAAGCTGGAGGTGTTTCAAACGCTCGTGCGAATCCGCTGCATTCGGAAGCTGATCCTTATGAGTTAAATACTGCAGTGCAAAATACCGGCTGATATCTGTATTCCAACCGTGACAAATGTACCATGCTAAAGCAATGCGTTCGTTGAATGGAAGCTCTGTCAGATTTTTACCAAAACGATACCAGCAAAAAACCCAGGCCGTATATAATTTTCTGTCGCGGGAGCCATACTTCCGGTTACTTCTGAAATTATCTTTGAGATAACGAACGAGTGGCACATTGCCATCATAACCATCAATCAGCTGATGGATGGTACGAAGTGCAGCATCAAATATTTTCTGAGAATTTAATTCTTCAGAACTCAAGTTTGATTTGTGTTTTACCGTTTGATCCGGTTTTGGGTGTATCGTCGGTGCTTTCCGCAGTATTTTTCACAGCAGCAGCAGGAGTGGCAACCGGTTTAGGGGTAACAGCGGGATTGGGAGCCGAACCTGCATTCGTTCCTGTACCGGGATCACCTCCGCCCATTACGCGCAGTTTGGCAATCGGGAATTTAGTCAGCACATTTCCAATAGCAGATCTGTTCTTGGTCAGTTGCTCATTAAAATCGACTTCAATCACCAGATTTTTCAATTTCGGCCTTGGCTTCAAATGAACGTTTACGCGTGGACCGTTAGTTGGACCGGAAACACCCAGGTAAAGGATTTTGGACCCATCGGCACCTTTGGTAAGATCATAAACCTTATCGCGGGTAATTCCCGAAATAAAGAAACGCTTCACCATAATCGGACCACCTTTACCATCCTGATAAATCATGTTATAGGTAGTCGTTTCATCATTCTTACTGAATATATCGATGTGACGAAGATCTTTTCCGACATAAGCTTTTTCAGCAATACGGGTGACAGTAAATTTACCATCTCCGGTAATAGCGATCACATCGTCGAGGTCGGAACAATCACGTAAAAACTCATCGCGCTTCATGCCATAACCAGCGAAGCCTTCTTCCCGGTTCACATAAAGTTTCTGATTATTGGCAATTACTTTGGATGCAACAATAGTTTCAAAAGATGAAATTACCGTGCGACGCTCGCGTCCTTTACCAAATTTCTTCAGTAATTCCTTAAAGTAATTTATAGCATAATTCTTCAGGTTGTTCAGGTTGTCATTAATTTCAGCAAGTTCTGCTTCAATAGCCAGCAATTTCTCTTCGGCACGATTAGCATCATAGCGGGAAATACGCTTTATTTTAAGTTCCGTCAGGCGAACATAATCATCGTGAACAACAGGGCGACGTAGATTTTTCAGGTATGGTTTTAATCCTGCTTCAATGGTATCCATAATCTGATCCCAGGTTTCGCAGACTTCCAGTGAACGGTAAATTCTTTTCTCAATGAAAATTTTCTCGAGTGAATTATAATGCCATTCCGTTTCTTTCTCATCGCGTGCAATTTCGAGTTCCAGCTTTAATAAATCTACTGTATTGCGGGTTGAAATCTCCAGAATTTCATTCACACTCAGGAAGCGTGGACGCCCATCTTCAATAATACAAGAGTTTGGTGAGATGGAAACTTCACAATTACTGAATGCATACAAAGCTTCAATTGCTTTATCGGGATCTTGCGATGCTTCGGGATGCAGGTTAATCACAATTTCAACTTCGGAAGCTGTATTGTCCTCAACCTTTTTAATTTTTATTTTTCCTTTTTCTACTGCGGCAAGAATGGATTCAATAACAGATGTGGTAGTAGTACCATAAGGAATCTGCTTTATAACCAGTGTTTTCTTATCGATCTTTTCGATCACTGCCCGAACACGAATTCTTCCGCCACGTAAACCTTCTTTATAATTTGAAAAATCAGCAACGCCACCGGTTGCAAAATCAGGCATCAGATTTGTCTTCTTTCCTTTGAGAACATCAATAGAGCCCTGAATTAATTCTATGAAGTTATGTGGTAATACTTTGGAGGCAAGACCAACTGCGATTCCCTCTACTCCCATTGCAAGCAGCAAAGGGAATTTTACAGGAAGTGTTACAGGTTCGCGATTACGACCATCATAAGAAAGCTGCCAAACTGTAGTCTTCGGATTGAATACTACTTCCAGTGCAAATTTAGAAAGACGTGCTTCAATGTAACGTGGTGCAGCAGCACTATCGCCGGTGTGCACATTACCCCAGTTTCCCTGAGTATCTATCAGCAGATTTTTCTGGCCAATTTGTACCAGTGCATCGCCAATAGAAGCATCCCCATGAGGGTGATACTTCATGGTATTTCCGATAATATTGGCTACCTTATTGTACCTGCCATCTTCCATTTCGAACATGGAATGCAGAATCCGGCGTTGTACCGGTTTCAAACCATCCTCAACATAAGGCACGGCACGTTCCAGAATTACATAAGATGCATAATCGAGGAACCAGGTTTTATACATACCTGCAATTGCTGCGGTATCTTCTCCGGGATGTCCGGGATTTTCGTGTTTATTCGGGCTATCGTTATTAATTGGGGTCATTTCAGACATAATGGTACAAACAAATTAGGCAATTTCAACAGCTTCGGTTTCAGCAACCGCTTCAATACTTTGGTCAGGGGCAACAATCAGTTCTTCTTCCATCTTCAGGTTGGTAATAATAAAATCCTGACGCTCGGGAGTATTTTTTCCCATGTAATAATCTAGCAAATTGTGAAGAGAAGTTTCACCGGTTAATTCAACTCTTTCCAGGCGAATTTTCTTACCAATAAACCCTTTAAATTCATCGGGTGAAATCTCACCCAAACCTTTGAATCGGGTAATTTCCGGTTTTGGTTTTAACTTTTCAATCGCTGCAATACGTTCGGGTTCACTGTAACAATAAATAGTTTCCTTTTTATTTCTCACTCTGAAAAGTGGTGTTTGCAAAATATATAAGTGACCATTTCGAACCAGATCAGGGAAGAACTGCAGGAAGAAAGTCAATAAAAGCAAACGAATGTGCATACCATCCACATCGGCATCGGTAGCGACCACAATTTTATTATAGCGAAGATCTTCCAATCCGTTTTCAATATTCAATGCATTTTGAAGCAGGTTGAATTCTTCATTCTCATAAACAATTTTTTTAGTCAGGCCAAAGCAATTCAATGGCTTTCCTTTCAGTGAAAATACTGCCTGCAAATTCACATCACGTGCAATGGTAATAGAACCACTGGCAGAATCTCCCTCGGTAATGAACAAGGTAGAATCAAATTTATTGGCATGTTTACTATCGAGATGAACCCGGCAATCGCGTAATTTTTTATTATGCAGATTTGCCTTCTTAGCTCTTTCATTGGCAAGTTTTTTAATACCTGCAATTTCTTTGCGCTCCCTTTCCGACTGCTGAATTTTTTTCAGCCACGCATCTGCGATAATTGGATTTTTATGTAGGAAATTATCGAGTTCTGTTTTTATAAAATCATTAATCCAGTTTCTTAATGATGGTCCACCCGGACTGGTAACCTGAGAACCGAGTTTTGTTTTCGTTTGCGATTCAAAAACAGGTTCCTGAATACGGATGCTGATAGCCGCTGTAATTGAGGAGCGAACATCGGAAGGTTCAAATTCTTTCTTATAAAATTCACGTGCAGTTTTCACAATGGCTTCGCGAAAAGCTGCCTGATGTGTTCCTCCCTGAGTTGTATGCTGTCCGTTTACAAACGAATAATAATCTTCGCCATAAGCAGGAGTATGCGTGAATGCGGCTTCAATATCATCACCTTTGAGATGAATAATCGGATACAAAGATTCATCACTCAGATTATCTTTCAGCAAATCGAGCAATCCACCTTCTGATGTAAAGGGCTGTCCGTTAAAATAAATTGTCAAGCCAACATTCAGATAGGTATAATTGCGGATCATTTGCTCCACAAAATCATTCCGGAAGCTGTAATCAGTAAATATGGAATCATCGGGAGTGAAAGTGATGATCGTTCCATTAGGTTCATTGGGTGCTTTCACTTTTTGTTCTTTCACCAGATTGCCCACATTAAATTCGGCGATTACTGATTGACCTTCACGAATCGATTGCACAACAAATTTCGAAGAGAGTGCATTGACAGCTTTCGTACCAACACCATTCAATCCAACAGATTTTTGAAATGCATTGCTGTCGTACTTACCTCCGGTATTTATTTTTGAAACGCATTCCACCACTTTACCGAGGGGAATTCCGCGACCGTAATCGCGTACTTCAACAATGCCTTCTCCAATATGAATATCTATTTTACGACCATTACCCATCACATATTCGTCGATGGAGTTATCGATAATTTCTTTTAAAAGCACATAAATACCATCGTCCCGGGAACTTCCATCTCCCAGTTTCCCGATATACATTCCGGGGCGCAGGCGGATATGCTCTTTCCAGTCGAGGGACTGAATACTGTCTTCAGTGTATTGATTTTCTGTAGGTTTCTTAGCCATTTCTTCTTTTACTGATTAAAATCGGGGCATCTGCTGCCGGTTTTGAAAGCGTAAAGTTATCAATATTGCCAGAAGGCTGCAGCATTCCCGTACTATATAAACCGGAATTTTACACCGGTTATTGTTAAAAAAAACGCCCAAATCAATGAATTTTAGGGAATTGGAAGTTTAAACAAGTTTTGAACAATGATTGTATAACTATCAATAGACTGAAAAGTTGGTGAAAAATACCCTTAAAAAACAAAAAACCCCGCCGGGGAAGGCAGGGTTTTCGCTCGTTTGTTCACTACTTACTGGATGACAAGAGGCCTGGTTAGCTTTCCGTCACCGTTTATTATTGTTACAAAATAATAGCCTGGTTTAATGCGATCAACACCTAAAGAGATCTGATTTGCATCCTCATCGAGGAACAGTTGTTCAGTCATGATAGTCTGACCAATCATATTAGTTACCATTACGGTAGCAACAGTTTCTTCATCAGAAGGGATTGAAAGGTTCACCTGATTTCCTGAAAGAACAGGATTAGGATATAGTTTAAGATCAGTAATCACCATATCTTCAGATTCTTCAATAGTCTGATCAAACCCACCTACTCTTGCCATTGAATTACAATTCATGATATAAGAAAGGTTGGCCTTACGTTGTAGCTTCCATTCAAACTTTGCAAGTGCAGGAGCATTCGATTTCAGGTAATATCTTAAGAAAGATACAACCAGGTAAGTAGTTTTGTTATTGGTGTTCTGGTAGGAAGTGGGGAACCCGCCGCAAAGAACTTCAGAACCGGTACATGTTCCGGCACCCTGAGCAAAATTACAATGAGAAGCATCGTCAAGATGTACATATGTTTTACATGCGGATGCAAGATTATTATACAATGGCATTTGATCAGGTGCAACACAATCTTCGCCACCTGCAAAAACTACTGCCGGAGTTGTTACTAAGGCTGCTGCAGCAACTGCATCAGGAGTTGTTGAAGTTGCGCCCATAGTTACCAGAGCATCAATTGAGGTGTTGTACTGGCAGGCAAGTACAGCAGCACTTGCTCCCATTCCGTGACCCATTACACCTGTTTTACCATTAAGGCGTTTGAAGAAGAATGAGGTGTTATCCCAACGCATTCCTTCAAAGGCAGCTGCTACATATGCAAGATCAAGTGCATAAGCATCAACATCGGGGGTATTCGACATCTCTGTTTTAGGAACTACAACAATAAACCCTTTAGGCACAAATTTGTCCCACAGGTATTGATAGTTGTTCCAGCCAATTTCTGTACCATGTCCTACTACTAATACAGGGAATCGCTTGTCAGCAGGTGAGCCTAGTGCTACCTGATAACCTGCAACATCTGCAGGATAGAATACTTCCGTTTCAATCTGACGATTGCCTCTTGAAGCATCGGTTAGAGTCATCACTTTTGTGCCTACTACCCAGGGTTGAGCCATCAGATTAGTAGTCATGAATAAGCCAATCAGTGCGATTAGCATCATTTTCGTTTTAATAGTTGAGTTTGTTTTCATATTCGTATTGATTTGCCGTTCAATTTTTGATTACACCTCGAAATTAACCAAACCACAACAGGTCACCGACGATATTTGGCGAACGGAACTCAGAACTGGGCAAAAAGGTGAATTGACTTGATTAAAAATAAAATTGGTCCCAATGAGCTTCCTGATGTTTTCTAATTTATTTATTTTCAACCACTTAAGAATAACTTAACAGGTGAACCGATATAAAACGGAGGGTGAACTATATCCCAAATCTGGTGAATTTTAATCCGGCAGCAATTTCGGTCAAATACAATTTCCAGAACTTTCTTGGGGATTTAAACAGCATAAAGCAAAGAACATCAGGGTTCTGGTTTTCATGCCAAACAAGCAAACTGAGATTTTAAATTACTACTCTTGTTAGGGTAGCAAAACTTCTACATTTGCTTTCTAAGAAATATGCCTACCTTGAACCGGCATTTTAGTTTATGAATAACGGAACAACCACTAACCACACTTATTCCCTGGCGTTATTGAGTACCCTATTTTTCATGTGGGGATTTATAACGGTATTGAATGATATTTTAATTCCACATTTGAAGGGATTATTCGATTTGAATTACACACGCACCATGTTGATTCAATTTTGTTTTTTTGGTGCATACTTTATTACATCTATTCCCGCCGGTGCTATTATTTCAAAAATCGGATATAAAAAAGGAATAGTGATGGGATTAAGCATTACCGGACTAGGAGCACTTTTATTTTTTCCTGCATCCATCCTTATATCTTATACCTTTTTCCTGACTGCTTTATTTATACTGGCATCGGGAATAACCATACTACAGGTTGCAGCCAATCCGTTTGTAGCTGTGCTGGGACCACCTGAAACTGCATCCAGCAGATTGAACCTTACACAAGCCATTAACTCATTAGGAACTACCATTGCGCCTTTATTTGGTTCATTGCTAATTCTAGATGCTACAGGAGTGCATCGTTCTCCCGCAGAAGAAGCTGCCAGTGTCCAGGGACCTTACATAGGTATTGCATTGCTACTTGGACTAATTGCAGTGTTAATTGCAATATCCAAGCTACCATCAATCAATGATGCAACCATGGAACAGTATCACGAAACAAATCACTATGGTAAGAAAAGTGCCTGGCAATATGGCCATTTAATGCGTGGTGCTATTGCTATATTTCTTTATGTTGGTGGTGAAGTAACAATTGGCAGTTTCATGGTAAACTATCTCATGGAACCGCAAATTGGTGGTCTGGCTGAAGCCGATGCCGGCAAATATGTTTCCTTTTATTGGGGAGGTGCTATGGTAGGAAGATTTATTGGTGCTGCAATTTTACAACGTATTAAACCACAGTTGTTGCTTACTACTTGTGCCATTGCTGCAATAGTTCTGATTTTAATAAGTACCAATACCACCGGACCAATTGCCATGTACAGTATCATTGCTGTAGGCTTATTTAACTCTATTATGTTCGCCAATATTTTCACCATGTCGATGTCGGGATTGGGAAAATATACAGGACAGGGCTCCGGAATTTTATGCATGGCGATAGTAGGTGGCGCTATTGTTCCGGTTGCTACCGGATTCCTTGCTGATCAGATAGGATTGCAACAGGCATTGATGGCAGTGATACTTTGCTATGCATATATATTATATTTCGGTACTACAGGATATCAACTTGACCGCGATAAAAAAAGAAATACCATACTTTAAATATTACAACATTGAAAAGCAGAAGAGATTTTATAAAAACAGCAGCATTAGGAACGGTTGCTGCCGGCATCTTACCAAAGTTCAGCATGGCAGGCAATATTCCCGGAGGAATGTCATCCAAACCACTGGTGATCTCCACCTGGGATCACGGTTTAGTGGCGAATGCTGAAGCCTGGAAAGTATTGTCGAATGGAGGCCGGGCACTCGATGCTGTGGAGAACGGAGTTATGATTGTTGAATCTGATCCTTCACAAACAAGTGTGGGAAGAGGCGGATTACCGGATCGTGATGGAAGAGTGACATTGGATGCCTGTATCATGAACGAATTCGGAGATTGCGGTTCTGTAGCATGTCTCGAACATATTGTGAACCCAATTTCTGTTGCCAGAAGAGTGATGGAAAAGACGCCGCATGTAATGCTTGTGGGCGATGGTGCTTTGGAATTTGCTATAGCACAAGGATTCAAAAAAGAAAAATTACTCACTGAAAATAGTGAAAAGGCATGGCGTGAATGGCTTAAAGAAAGTCAGTATAAACCAATTATCAATATCGAAAATCATGATACCATTGGTATGTTGGCAATTGATGTTAATGGGAATTTAAGCGGCTCCTGCACTACCAGCGGACTTGCCTTTAAAATGCACGGACGTGTGGGAGACTCCCCGATTATTGGCGCCGGATTATATGTTGACAATGAAATTGGAGCAGCCTGTGCAACCGGTTTAGGAGAAACCGTCATCCGTCAATGCGGAAGTTTTTTAGTAGTTGAACTCATGCGCCAGGGACGTACACCTGAAGAAGCCTGCAAAGAAGCTGTTGAAAGAATTGTGAAGCACGAAAAAGATGTGAAAGATCTTCAGGTAGGCTTTCTCGCTATCAACAAGCAGGGAGAATATGGCAGTTATGCCATTCATCCCGGTTTTAATTTTGCACTTCATAATAAAGAAGGAAATTCCCTGATCAGTTCTGATCATTGGCAAAAATAAATTGTAAATTCTCTTATACACAAGGAGTCATTCTTTAGGAACGGATTCTTGTGTAATAATTCTAGCTTTTTATATTCAATTCACAAATCTTGCTTAGCGTCCTATCAGATGAAAAAGTTAATTAATATTTCGACCGGAATCACTTTACTATTTTCATTACTTAGTGCAGGAAATCTGTTTGGTCAAAAGCAACCCTTGTATTCTTTAGTGAATCCATTTATTGGAACCGATGGATTCGGCCACACATTTCCGGGAGCAACAACACCGTTTGGAATGGTACAGCTGAGTCCGGATACGCGTACCAGTGGTTGGGAAAATTGTTCGGGATATCATTCATCAAATCCAACTATAATAGGATTCAGTCATACCCACCTTAGTGGAACCGGCGCATCCGATTATGGCGATATTATGTTTATGGCCACCGATGGCGTTCAATTGAATCCAGGAGATGAAAAAAATCCATTAACGGGATACAGATCAGCATTTTCAAAAAGCACCGAGCGTGCTTCACCGGGATATTACCGGGTACAATTGGAAGATCATAAAATACAAGCGGAGATGAGTGCCTCTACCCGATGTGGCATGCAAAAATACACCTTTCAGGAAAGTGAAAACTCTGTAATTATTACCGATT
>CAUJFJ010000124.1 GCA_963169675.1 Bacteroidota bacterium | reverse complement strand
GGTTTGGAGGATTGCTCCTGAGGAACTATCCACACGATAAATATCATTAGGGTTTCCGGAATCACTAAAAGACCACATTTTGCCATCCAGGAAGGTAAGCCCCGACGATTCGTTGAGTAACGGCGCACTTAAACTAGCCTTGTCGGTTAACGATAAACTGGTAGCTGAATAAGTACAGGAACCATCATTTATTGTAGCCGCAGAATTATAATTAACAGATTGATTATCAGTGCATCCGGAAATTTGGCCATACACCAACCGATTGCTAAAAAGCATAATTGAAAACACTGTCAGCAGGTAGAATCTTTTCATAGTAGGTAAGTTACAGTTACCGAAAATTACAAAAAAAAGGAATTGCCTCCAAATTTCAGTGGTTTGCAGTGACCATCATAATAAATGAAGCACGTACAAAAAGACTATTGGTGACTTCAAGATACTAGTCGACAATTTTGAAGCAGTCAATTTATTTTGACGATTTTTGAATGAAGAGGTAAGCAACCTGCCTCAAATATGGTAACCAGATAAATCCCTGCAGGTAATTTGTTGAATGAAATTGACTGAGTCGATGCATCAATTGAATGTTTGGCTATAGCCAGGTTGCCGGCAATATCAGTTACCTGAATTTCAACATCCTTTCTTTCAGAAGAAAATTTTATCGTTAATTGATCGCTCACAGGATTTGGGAATATCTGCAACTGACTCGATTCAAGCATTTGATTCAAACTTACATAAGTTCCGGTAATTTCTGCAACAAATACATCTGCGCTGCCACCAGGAGTAAATGAATTCACAAGACTGTTTGAACCAACATCCATGTATTGTCCGAAAAACACTCCGGTTACATAGGAATTACCATTTTCAGCAGAAGTAACTCCATAGGAAATGCAGTTTCCGCTTCCACCAGCATTAGCGCCACCAATGGTATTTCCATTAGCATCAAATTTAAGAAAGAGAACATCACATGCTCCCTGAATAGGCAACCTGTTTAAAACAAGAGATCCGGAAAAAAGTGATAAGCTGGTAAACCAACCGGAAACTACATACTCATTATTCGCATTTAAAGAGCCTGCAAACACCTGGTCATTACCGGAACCTGAAGCTTTTTTGAGCCATAAATAATTTCCATTGCCATCTAGTTTTGCTACAAAAACATCACCCAATCCAGAGTTATTAATTGTGGTTCCGGGAATTGAAATAGTGGGACTGAAGAAATATCCACAAGTAAAAATATTACCTGCCGTATCAATAGAAACTGATGCTGCATTGTCGAAGCCACTACCGCCAAAAGAATTCGCCCACAATGTATTTCCTGAAGAATCATACTTTACAAAGAAAATATCATAACCATTACCGGTACTAGAATTATTCAATGTAATAGAATCAACATTTAGTGTGTCAGCACCAAATGTGCCCGTAGCCACAACGTTGCCCGCATAGTCGCAGCTTACTCCCAGGAAAGCCTCAAGGCCAGTTCCGGAAGCATGCTTTGTCCATAAAAAATTACCTGCCGGATCAAGTTTTGTTACCAGTGCATTCATCCCAAGAGAGCTAGGCAATAATGTGGTTCCTATTTGAAGTGAATCACTACTAAACCAACCTGCCACATAAATATTTCCCAGAGTATCGGCACAAATGGAATTGGAGACTTCATCATTTGTACCTCCATAAGCTATTGCCCACAGAATATTCCCATTAGAATCGTACTTCGCAACAAAAATATCAGACTGAAATCCGGGGCTATTATAAACTACTGTGCCATCGAAATTGATCGAGCTGGTGGAAAAATACCCTGTGACTATGACATTGTTATGCCTGTCAGTTGTTATAGCAGCAACTTTATCTAATGAAGCAGTACTACCAGCCTTTCGAGCCCATAAAAACTGACCGCCGGTAGTTAGTTTACAAATATAAATATCATCACCCGGTCCATTATTATGAAGCACATAACTTCCAAATGTGATCGAATCGGATTGAAATGTACCGGCCGTGTACAAATATCCTGATGTATCTGTAGCAATGCACTTGCCAGAATCGCCACCATCTGCTTCGCCGCTACTTAAGGACCAACCCCAGTTTAGTAGTTGTCCGTTTGAGCTACCTGCCAGCATCATTAATATGACTACTATTCCAAATTTTTTCATTATTTAAAATATTAAAATAACATATCAATACAATTGTTCTGATTCTCAGTTTTCAAATATATTTTGCAAATTTAAAATAATTATGCTAATCTCTAATCTTCAAAATCACATTACCAATTTTCTGTCCGGAATCGACATACTTGTAGGCATCTACAACTTGATTCAATGAATACTTTCTATCGATAACAGGTTTAAAAAATCCTTTCACAACTAATTCCTTTAAAAACACCACATCACTTTTAGTAATAGTTGGCAATGGGAATAATAATTTCTTTCCTCCAAAAATTGGAGTGGTTAATGCATACAAAATATTTTCGCCATTCTTGCCAAGCTCTGTAGAAATGTAAATTCCTTTGGCAGTTAACAGTTGTTTACAAGCTCCGAAGGAACTCTTTCCCACTGCAT
>CAUJFJ010000123.1 GCA_963169675.1 Bacteroidota bacterium | reverse complement strand
CCGTAAAAGGAACCTTTAAACCGGCAATACATTCCCGAACCATCTGCCATCCGGTCTCAACCGGAATTTCATGTGAATGCGAAGAAAGAATATCAGCCAATAAACGAACCTCTGTAGCTATGAATGATAAAACGGCATCTTCAAAATAAACTACATTACCCGACTTCTCTGATAAGTTCAGATGAATCAGCTCCAGTATTTTATCAAGGTAAGAAAATAAACCGTTGGTGTCAGGTATCGCTTCAAATAAAATAACTGCACCGTTCAGTGCATACATACGATTAATGGCATCCAGGTCGTAGTATTGGAAGTTGGTATCGTCATTTTCAATTGGGTGTTTCGTAACAACGGATGCCAGCAATGGATGGTTCAGCAGTGAACTTATATCTTTGTGATGATATCTGATTTCTTCGTTTTTACTGATTCGCTTGCTTTTTTGAAGCTGTCTCAATTGATCCAGCAGCACAATAAACTGACTTTCTTTCAATGGGTAACCCATCGTCACATTGATGGTGGGTACAAAATGAGGAATAGCATACAAAACCGGGAAAAGTAAATTTTCATCTGCCAGTATGATGGCTGTACTGTTAATGTCGATTGCATTTGTGCTGATTAAATCACTAATCAGTTCTCCCGCATATTTGGCTTGCCCTACCTGCAATGGAACGCCTGCAAATTCCAGTTGTTTATCTCCGCTTCCAAAATGGTTTTCAATCCAGTTAGATGTTTCATTTATCAGTGGTGTTTTTCTGAAATAATACCCGGCTTCATGAATGGTGTTGTTAATATAATATTCATCACCATCCCAATACAGAGAAACCTGAAACTTCTTACTTAATTGAGAAATGACTTCTTCTTCAGCACGAGAGAAACCATAAAATCCTGCAAATACAAAATGATCAAAGTTGCTGGTGAAAGTGCCTTTTTTGAGTTGCTCAATCAGATCCCTGTAGGCTTTGCCTTCATAAGATTGTTTTTTGCCCGTGAGCAATTTATCATATGCTTCATAAATTTCATAGAGTCTGTTCCAGCTCTTAATGAATTCATTTTGCAGATACGTTAATTTTTCTTCGTTAAATGATGCTACGAACTCCTGGATCCAATGCAATGATTCGGCTTCAGGTAAAAATGCCGCTTCGATTTTACGTAACTCACTGATATTGGCAAAAAGTCGGGAAGGCTCATAAAGTTGTTTGTCAATTTCATCGAAATCATTCAACATCATCTGGCCCCAGCCATAAAAGCGGCCAAAGTCCTGTTCCGGCCAATGCTTTTTATAGACTTCGTACAACGAAAGCAACAAAGGAATATCTTCTGTAACGCCTGTCTTTATGTGCTTAGCCACAAAGTCTCCAATTCCCATTACTCCCGGCGCCCAGACTGGCTGATCGTGTGCAGCGGCAAACTCTTTCCTGAAAATGAGACAAGCCCTTCTGGTAGGAAAAATGATACAAACCTTCCGATAGTCGCCGTTATAGGTATTTCGTATTTCGGTAATTATTCTCTGTATAAAGGAGTGCATCTCACTTGAAAATTTATATCTGTGATTGTGAAAGTGTAAATAGTTAACAAGAATGTTGAAAACACGAATTGTTCACGGACAAATATAATTACTTAGGGCAGTATTTTTATCCCCGGATCAAAAAATATGATGAAAAAACTTACTTATTCACTAATAATTGCCCTCTTTTCATTCACAGTTACTGCTCAGCCTTGCAAGGAAGTTGTTGGTTATTATGCCGGATGGAAGTATCATAAACGAAATAAACTGGTTAATCCCGCAACTATTATCTATTCCAATTATACTATTATCAATTACGCTTTTTTTAAGCCATTGCCCGGTGGTGAGGTGGTTCCGGGAGATGCTCACACCGATAATCTGATTTTATTGGGAACCAGGAATCAGCAAATGCAACACGATAAAAGTACATCCCTTGTTTATAAAGCGCATCAAAATGGTGTGAAGGTTGTTGTTTCGGTTGGTGGCTGGACCTGGTCATCGCATTTTCCAGCAATTGCTGCAGACCCATCCAAAAGAAAAAACTTCGTAAACTCCTGTATCGGAATTGTTCGAAAATATGGTGTCGATGGAATTGATATTGATTGGGAATATCCCGGACATGCTCCACACAATGGAACTCCCGAAGATAAAGCCAATCTCACCTTATTGATTTCTGAATTAAAGGCTGCATTGGTGAAAACCGGAACTTCAGAAGGCAAAAATTACCTGTTAACTTTCGCAACCGGACCGGCACAAAAACACATGGCGCAAATCGATTGGGCCAGAGTAGAGCCTCAGTTAGATCTGATACATCTGATGTCGTATAATTATTATGGTGCCTGGGACAAAACCACGAATCACAATACTCCTTTATACAAACCTGCAACAGGAAATTTCCGGTATAATGTCGATCATTCGGTAACGCTTTTGACTGATACTTTTAACATTCCATCTTCCAAAATCACTCTTGGTTTAGCCTTTTACGGACGAACTGCAACTTTTCAGGATGAAGTTGCCCTCCATGCGCCTTCAACCGGTATAGATGCCCTTTCTTTTCCTGATGAAAAGGGTACGCCTTCCTACTTTAATATTATGCAAAAGCAAAGCCTGTTTGATAAAGAATTTGATGAAGTTGCCAAAGTGCCTTACCTGACCGGTAAAAACGGGAGCAAGGCTTTTGTGAGTTTTGATGATGAAAATTCAATAGGTCAGAAAACAGCATTTGCCGTTCAAAAAAATATGGCCGGAGTAGTGATTTGGGATATTTCCGGCGACTATATAGAAACTAAACCCGGTTCCGGTAAAATTGCCGGGACTCCGCTTTGCAATGCTATTCTCGCAAATACTTGTCATGGCGCAATTGCTTCCGGAAAGATTATGGATTTCGGGTTAAAAGCATATCCAAACCCGGTTTTGGATGAGATGGATATTGTTTGGTCTGAATCGGTGTTTTCGCCCTCGATTGAAGTGTTATCTGCTGCCGGACAGAAGGTGTTTTTCGGTAGTTCAATTCAAGGTAACCAGTTGAAAATTAATACTTCCAGCTGGTCTTCGGGGATTTATTTGGTGAGCATTTCTGCACCCAACGAAAAGGCTTCGGTGAAAGTAGTAAAATTGTAAAAATTGAGGTTCTGCTTTGAATGAACGGCTATTGTGGCTATCTTTGAGATTCATCCGAATTTGCCATGAAAATTAGCTTTTTAGTCTGTGCCATTATCACTGTTTCAGCAGTTGTTTCCTGCAAAAACAGGGAAGGATCCTTACCTGCAAATGTAACACCAGCTCAGGTTACAAATCCCGTTTTGTTTGAGGATGTCGCTAATGCACCAGCTGATTTAGCATGTCCTGATAAAATTTTCCCTACCAGTTACCGGTTGCTAAAAGTCGATTATCCTGCATTGCGGAAACTGATGGTAATCCAGGGCGAAACTGCCGGTGCACTTGCAAAGGATACCATTGTACTTTCTATACCATTGCCTGAAGGCGGAACCGAAGATTTTATTATGACCCAGGTGAAAGTGATGGCACCCGAACTGGCGGCGAAATACCCAAACATAAAAACATATTCCGGCACAAGCAAAGTGTATTCAACGGACAAGATAAGAGCTGACATTTCACCACAAGGCTTTCGTGCCATGATTCAAAGTACCCGCGGTGCATTTGTTATAGATCCCTATTGTAAAAATGATTCCATTCATGCAATAAGTTATTACAGAAAATTCCTGCCCGAAAATTCTAAACAAGATTTCGAAAGATAAAATATCCATACGTAAACTACCAACTTAAATACTTCTTATGATGAATCTGAGACCTAAATCATTATTATTAACTCTGTCCTTGTTGTTGACACTTCATTTGTCTGCATTTGCCTCTGAAAAGGGTAGAAGCGCTTGGCAGCGGATTGAATTGCAAAAAGTAGCTCTGAAAGGAGAAAGAATCATTCAGGCATCTGAATTTCTTAGTTTTCAACTGAACAGCCAGGCCTTGCAGAATCTTTTTGAAAGTGCACCACATGAATCTGAAGTATCGGCCAGGAACTCATCGGCAATTATCGAAATTCCAATGCCGGACGGTTCATTTCAGGAGTTTCGAATTTTAAAATCAGATGTGATGCATCCTGATCTTGCTGCACGTTATCCTGATATAACAACATACAGCGGTCAGGGAATCACAGATCCGCATGCAACTGCGAAATTTGATTTTACACAATTCGGATTTCATGCCATGATTCTTACTGCAGGTCAAACAGTATTCATTGATCCGCTAACTCTCGAAGATCCAGAGATGCTGATGGTTTATTATACACGTCATTTTATCACTACCAAAGAATTTATTTGCCATACTCCAGATGGTGTTTCTTTATTTGAAGAACAGCAGCGGAATGGAAATTCATCCGTACAGCGTTCCATTGGAACCGATTTAAAAACTTACCGACTGGCAATGGCAACAACAGGAGAATATGCCTCTGTATTTGGAGGAACTGTTGCCGGTGCTCTTGCTGCAATTGTGACATCCGTGAACAGAGTTACCGGGGTTTATGAAAGAGAATTTGCAATCAGAATGGTATTAATTCCAAATACAGATACCCTCATTTTCACCAATGCAAATACTGATCCCTATACCAACAACGATGGTGGAGCCATGCTTGCTCAAAATCAAACTACTGTCACTGCACGTATAGGTGGTCCGAATTATGATATCGGCCATGTGTTCAGTACCGGTGGTGGTGGTATTGCAGGATTAGGCGTTATTTGTAATTTTTCGAATAAAGCTCGTGGTGTAACAGGTTCACCTTCTCCTTTTGGCGATCCTTTTGATATCGATTATGTGGCTCATGAAATGGGTCACCAGTTTGGTGGAAATCATACGTTCAATTGTGAAGTAGGTGCTTGTGCAGGAAATAGATCGTTCACTACGGCTTATGAACCAGGCAGTGGTAGTACCATTATGGCTTATGCTGGAATTTGTGGCAATAATAATCTTCAGCCAAATAGTGATGATTACTTCCATACAAAAAGCTTCGATGAAATTATTACTTACACAACTACCGGAGTAGGAAATATGTGTCCGGTAGTTACACCAACAGGAAACCAACCTCCGGTAATAAATCCCGGAGGGAATTATATCATTCCTTATCTCACACCATTTCGTTTAACAGGTAATGCGACAGATCCCGATGGCGATCCTGTAACTTATTGCTGGGAACAATATAATCTGGGGCCTGCAGGAACCTGGAGTGCTCCCAGTGGAAATGCACCTATCTTCCGGTCATTTGATCCTACACCTAATCCTGTTCGACTTTTCCCAAAACTCACTAATATTCTGAATAATAATCAAACCATTGGTGAAGTGAAACCTTCCTATGCCAGAATTTTAAATTTTAAATTAACGGCCCGTGATAACAGATTAAATGGAGGAGGAGTCACCAATAATGACACCACCGTTCAGGTAGAAGTAATTAATACAGGACAACCATTCGCGGTTACTTCTCCAAACGTAACCGGTATCACCTGGGCTGCCGGAGGTGTTGAAACAGTTACCTGGGATGTCGGTGGTTCTGATTTAGCTCCAATTAATACTCCATTGGTAAATATTCTATTATCAACTGATGGCGGCAATACTTTCCCTACGGTACTGGCAACGGCAGTTCCAAATAATGGAAGCTATAATGTTAATGTGCCAAACGTTTCTACAACAACCGCCAGAGTTATGGTTGAAGGAAATGGAAATATTTTCTTCGATATTAACGATAAAAATTTTGCTATCGGACCTGTTGGAA
>CAUJFJ010000122.1 GCA_963169675.1 Bacteroidota bacterium | reverse complement strand
TGCGCTTGCTACAGATTGGCAACCTGCTGCGTTAGTTACCTGAACAGTGTATGTTCCTGAAGTGGTTGGAGAAATGGATGCTGTGGTTGCCCCATTCGACCATAAGTAGGATGTCCCAGTAGAGGAAGTTAATGTAACAGAACCGCCTGCGCAGAATGTTGTAGGCCCTCCGGCAGTAATGGTGGGTTGTGCAGGTAAGGAATTTACCGTTACCGTTGTACCGGCACTAGGCACTGACTGGCATCCGGATGCATTGGTAACTTGCACTGTATAAGTACCTGAATTGGTTACATTGATTGATGCTGTAGTTGCCCCATTCGACCACAAATAAGAGGTTCCTGCAGAAGAGGTAAGCGTAACCGAACCACCCGCACAGAACGTTGTTGGCCCTCCTGCGGAGATAGTGGGTTGAGCAGGAGAAGAGCCGATGGTAACCGTTGTTCCTGCGCTTGGTGCTGATTGGCAACCGGCTGCATTGGTAACCTGAACTGAGTATGTACCCGCTGCTGAAACAGTAATTGAAGAGGTGGTTGCACCGGTTGACCATAAATATGTTGTTCCGGGAGAAGAAGTTAAAGTAACTGAACCTCCTGAACAAATGACGGTAGAGCCACTTGGTGTAATGGTAGGTTGGGCAGGAGCTGCAATGGTAGAAATGGTAACCGTGTTTGCCATTTGTAAATCACAACCTGACATACACATCGCAGTGCTTCCGGAAATCCAACAAGCAGGAGCCGTCATATTCACCAAAGAACCGTTCAGGGCGCTACTCGACAAATCGTTAACAACAGTTCCTGTGCCTTCATTAAACTTAAAATATCCAACCAGGTTTGCCTCAGACCCCGTTAAACATGCGAAGTTGTTAGCTGCTATGGTTGGTGTAGATAACGCTGTATTCCATATAGCTACATGATCTACATCCATTGTTGAATAATTTGGACTAAAGTAGCCAACAAGTAGTCCGGCAGAAGTAGCCAATCCTGCTGCGCCCAATGAGTAAGCACCGGAATTTTCCAATACTCCATCTACCCAAATTTCCCAACCGGTATTTCTCACAACACCTGTTACCTCATGCCATTGATTATCTGCTACAACAGTGGTAGAAACACCCGATGTTTTAGCTGCTCCGGCAGCATCTCTACCTTGAATTGCAGCCTTTCCGGTAGCATCAATATACAGATAGAATCCAAGTGAAGCGGCCACATATTTGCTGACTATAAATTGTGAAGCACCGGTAACAGCAGCCTTCACTTTAGCCGATACAGTTACGGTACTTGTAATTCCTCTATTGTTTGTGCCTAAGTCTATATAGTCATCCACACCATCTAAATCAAGTGCATAATTTGTAGGTTGTGATACAGCATACACATTGTATGTGGTAGTAGAATTTATAGCGCCTGTCGAGAAATTGAGTGCAGCACCTGTTCCGGCAATAGGACCATCAATTACAGCATTGTTTGAGTTATCACGTAAAGAATACACCTTATTCACCTCGCTACCGGATATGGAAACGGTTGCAGATTGACCCACACAGACACTTGATGGGGAAGAACTTACCGTTTGATTGGCGATAGATGACAGAACACTTACGTATATCCGTTTCCGAGGACCCGGTAAACAACTACTGTCTTGAACATAAAAACTAGTGTCGGAAGTTAAAACAGGTGTTGTAAAACTACTGCCACCGCCTAGATAGGTACCTCCGGTTGCCGATGAGTACCAACCAATTGTTCCCGTGCCACTTGCCGACAAAACAGTTGATTCCCCATTGCAAACCACTAAGTTATTTGCTGGAGTTGTATTAGTAGGGGCAGCCGGAATTATACAAGGTATCCACTTAACAACACAATAATCTGTTCCTCCTACTGCAACCAAGTTAGCAACACTTGCTGCCGGATCAACATCTACAGTGCCACTGAAATAACCTGCCAAATGAATTTTCGAGGATTGTTCAATCCTTATTCCTTGAATTGCATCGTTGCCGGTTGAACCAATCTTTTGCGCCCATACATATTGACCACTCGCATTTAATTTGCACACCATGCCATCCGTTAAGCCTGATGACGATAAATTTGAAACCCCTGCTCCGGGATCAAAATCAACTGTGCTTCTAAAATATCCGGCTGTATAAACATTGCCATCGGGATCGGTATCAATTGTAACCCCTCGGTCATCCCCTGTTCCCGAAAATCCTACTGCCCAAACGTAGCTTCCATTTGTATCCAGTTTACTTACATAAATATCATTCGAACCACCACTTGTAATAGATACTACACCTGCATCGGGATCAAAATCAGCAGTACCACTAAAAAAACCGGTTGTGTAAACATTGCCTGCAACATCTGTTGCAATGCCAAATCCACCATCACCGGATGCTCCTCCTAAATACTTAGTCCAAGTAACCGTTCCGGTTGGCCCAAATTTTTTTACAAACGCATCATTACTACCCGCATTAAATCCTACACCTGTTGTATAAATATTTCCCGAAACATCCATTTCAGAAGCATTCGCAGAAATCCCAAGTGTATGAGCAAAAGTATAAAAAACACCAGGTACATATCGCGCAATGAATCCTTGTGTAAGATTGACAATACCTATATTGGCAAC
Organism: Bacteroidota bacterium; assembly: GCA_963169675.1. Lineage (GTDB taxonomy): Bacteria > Bacteroidota > Bacteroidia > AKYH767-A > OLB10 > JADKJB01. The sequence continues at coordinate 2,769 of CAUJFJ010000122.1, read as the reverse complement.
TCCAGCCCCCGGATCAAAATCTACAACACCTGTGATTGTTCCGGTTAAAGCAAAAGCGCCTGCATTAGCACAAACCGACAATCCAACATCATCTCCGGTACTGCCAAAGCGAGTAGAATAACTCCATACAGCAGATGCACTTAGGCGAATTAAGAAAATATCAGTGCCCCCGGCAGATGTTAAAAGTGAAGTGCCGGCATTAGGGTCAGAATCCATATTGCCGGTAAATGAACCTGTAATGTATATGAAATTATTGGGATCAACGGTAACTCCATAGGCAACAGCATCGCCAGCGCCTCCAAATCTTCGAGCAAAAACAAATGCGCCTGCAGAATTTAATTTTTGAATATATGCATCTGTTGACCCTACTGCCGTTAAATTAGATACCCCTGATCCCGGATCGAAATCTACCGTTCCACTAAAGGATCCTACCGTGTAAACACTTCCTGCGCCATCCACAAAGATACTGCGCGCATACTCATTCCCTGTATTTCCTCCTGATTTTCCCCAAGAAAAATCTTGACAATAAATATTGTATAAGCTAAATAATAATGCAAAGGTTAGTAAGGCAATCTTTCTCATCGTCTTTTCAATATTTGTTTACTCAAACGTAGATAGAAAGAGGAAGCACCCTTATTAATACTTCATGAATAGCCAATTTAGTTCATGAATGGACAGGCTTTACCTCTGTGATAAAATTTTGAATAGAGAAATGATGGCTAACTGAGTAGAAATTCTTCAAACTCTACTTTTCGGTATTTGGATAATTTGGTCTCCATATTATTACTCAAATAAATATTTAAGTTGGTTTTCGAGTATTTCGAAATGTGCTTTTTATTCACTATCCACGAACGATGCGACCTAAAAAAATCGACATTGCCTTCTAAGGTTTTTTCAAAGTGAGAAAGATTCTTGCTTACAACAAATTGTTGATCGATACAATGAATAATGCAATATGATTCTTGTGCCTCAATGGCTATGATGCTATCAAATTGCACTACATTTTGCTGTGCCTTATCGAAAACGAGCATGCTTTTAATTTCCTTACTTTCCATGGCTGTTTTCAATACACTTAGCTTTTGTTGTTGCCCTTCAAGGTTTTTTCGCTGGCGAACTCGCTCAACTGCCGCTTGCAACCTTTCAATCTTCACCGGTTTCAATAAATAATCAATGGCCGCTACTTCAAATGCTTTCACTGCATATTGGTCGTATGCGGTAACAAAAATCATCTGGAAATGTATGGCATCAAAAAAGTTTACAATCTCATATCCTGCATACTTGGGCATTTCTATATCCAGAAACACAAGGTCGGGTTCATGCTTTTTTATTTCTTCTACAGCCAAAGGAATGTTAGCACATTTGGCAAGCACCTCCACTTCTTCACAAAACAAGAGCAATAAATTTTCAAGCACATCTCTTGCGCTTTCTTCATCATCCACTATTACTGCTCTAATCTTGTGCATAAAGGACAAAGAATTGCTTTTTGTCTATAATCAAGTTAGCGAATTTCATGAAACGTATAATTTCCTTTACGAATAGATTAGTATTTCCGTCTATAAGGGATTGTAAGAATTACCCGCGTGCCGGTAACCCTGCCATTTTCAAAAACATCTTCATAAACAAAACCAAAATCGCCTTTGAATACCTGACTTAAAATCTCGAAACGCTTGCGAATTGCCTCCGATGAAAATGATTGATGGTCGCCCCGTTGTCGCTCTCTGATTCTCATCGCTTCTTCCCTTCCTACTCCATTATCCTCTATTATACAAAGCAATCGTTCGTCAACCAACTCCAGATTAATCTTCAATATTTTTTGCCCCTCTTTGTGCAACAAACCATGCACCAACGAGTTTTCGATAAACGGTTGAATGAGCATAGGCGGCAACATAATATCTTCAATATGGTTGGTTGTAATTTCATAGCTCAACTCTTGTTTAAAACGCAATTGTTCGAGCGAAAGGTATAACTCCAGCAAGGATACTTCTTGCTCACAGGTAATGAAATCTTTTTCTGAATAACTCAACGTTCTACGGACTAAATCTGAAAACGTGCTGATATACGAGTAGGAATGTTTAATATCTTTCTTCAACACTAAATCTTGAATAGAGTTCAATGAATTGAAAATAAAATGGGGGTTCATCTGCGATTGTATGGCCGTAAGTTTTGAAGCATAGAGTTCATTTATCTGCGCTGATTTTTTTTGTTGAATGGATAACTGCCTTCGGTAAAACCAATATACGATACCTAAAAATGAACTTATTGTAATCAACAAAAACCACCACGTTAAATAAATAGGAGTAGGAATTACAAATGCATATTTAATGGTAGGGCTAAATTTTCCTCCAGACTCGGCCTTTACCTGAAATTCATACTTGCCTGACGATAAAGCATTAAATGTTACTTCATTTTGATCATACTGTAGTCGTGTCCAGTTAGTGTCGGCACCCGAAAGTTGGTAGTAATAATGAAGCATCTTCCTATTGCGCAAGGTAGGAACTGAAAACACAAATTTTATTCGATGTTGGTTTCTTTTCAAACGCCCCTTTTTATGAAGAAAATCCTCATTGCTTCCTACTAAAATTTTATCGAAACGAATACTCAAGGCGCTTTTATCATGATAACTTTTAGTTACATCAACCATCTGAAATCCACCTGAATGACTCACCCATAAACGGTCATTGAAAATGGTAAAATCAATAATGCGCTTGGTTGAAAAACCTGAATGCGCATTGATAGCACGAATCAAACGCCCCTTTAAATCAAATTGAA
>CAUJFJ010000121.1 GCA_963169675.1 Bacteroidota bacterium | reverse complement strand
TGAAGATACTGATAATTGTGCGCCCGCCGTTCCATTTAAACTACCTAAATTTTTATAAGGCATGGCTGTAATTCCTGTTGGGGATATTAGGAAAGGATACCAAGTGTTGTTATATACCGGTTGACCAACTGGTGAGGGCTTTACCAGCAACCACCAATCCCTTCCATTTCCATGTTTGATAGCAAGAATACAGTCCACCATTAATATATTCATTAACTGAATATTTTTTTGTGTGACGGCTCCAAGACCTCCATCACCTCGCATGTCTATGAGTGAGTACATTAACCCAAATGGGATTGTAACTCCTATAGAGAATAGATAGTAGCTGGAATCGTCAGCAGGATTTGGAATTATTACCATTTCCTGATACCATCCATCTCCGGCAATAGAATCACCATCCAGGAGAAGTTGATGATTAGAATTATATATGAATCCTGTTGTACTTCCAGAAACACCCGATCTTGTATGAGCGTAAAACAGTAAATCTCCGTTGGTGTCCGCAATAGAAACACAACTGCCCCGAGAAACAACAGAACTAGAAGTTGGAAATGGAGTTCCTCCACTAAAATTTAAAGCAGCACTGTCACCGAAACACCAAATGTTTCCTCGTTGGGCAAATCCATGCAAATTTGCTAAACACAATATGAAAGTTAATATCAAATACCAGAATTTTTTGGTCATTTAGCGGATAATTTGAATTTTCTTGTTGTACTCTATATCGAGACAATAAATCTTCAGGAAATACAATCCAAGAGCAATACCCTTCAAATTTAGTAAATAATTTGAATTATCCGGTGCATAAGTTGCAACAACTTTTCACATAGAATTAATGACCTGTATTTTAGTAATGACAGAACTTGCATTTGCCATTTTAACTGTAACACTCTGATCTGCAGGATTTGGGAAAACTTCAATATTGGTATACTAATGGAATGAAAACAAAATTCCTTAATTCTTAATCTTTAATCCTTAATTCTATTGAATGTTGGCATTTTAGTTGAATGAAGAATTAATTTCTGCTGCTAATTCAATTTAGCATCTATCATCTATAATCTATCATTTTAACGAATTTTCATTCTGAGCAGAAACGCATTAATTCTTAATCCCATCAAACTGTTCACTCAATAAACCTGCCACTCTTTTATCAATTGGAAATGTAAAAGCATCAGAATTTAATTCTTGTTTTTGCAGCCATCTGAAAACCTGTGATCCGTTTATGTTTTCTTTGAACTGAAATGGTGTTGTAGTTACTTCAATCTTAACTTCTCCCAGTGTCTTCACCAGATAATAAATGCTGATTACCTGTTGCTTCGGATTAAATGCATTTGGTTGAAAGAAATCTACGGTGTAAAAGTGGGAGATGATTGCTATGTCTATGTTCAGTTCTTCTTTAAATTCTCTGATCAGACAATCCGTTGTGCCTTCACCGAATTCGAGTCCGCCTCCCGGGAATTTGGTAATCATTCGGTCGAAATGAATTTCATCGGAGACCAATACCGCCTCATCTTCGATTAAAATACCATAAACCCTTACATTGAAAATTTTATCGATTTTCATCAGTGGTGGCTGTTCTGTCATAGTATAAATTGATTTTGATGTATTGCTTTATTCAGGCAATGCGCCCTGTTATATCCTAAAAACAGCAGTTTTTCTCCCAATTCTTTCATAGGTAACTATTCTGCGATTAGTGAAACTATTTTGTTGTTTGGAGATGTAAATTTAGGTCAAACTTATATCACTAAACACATGATGCTATTAAAAAGATTTGGATATGCCTGGATATTTGGGTTAATGATTCTTATTTCGTGCAGCAAGGATGATGATTCACCTGCAACTCCCACACCAACTCCTGCGCCTCCCTCATCAAGTGGCATAGGAACCCCTACAGGAACTTATACCCGAAAGGTGCTGCTGGAATATCACACAGCTGCCTGGTGCGGCACTTGTCCTGATGCATTCAGTAAACGCGATCAGGTGATGAATGCTTTTCCCGGCAAGGTTATTCCTGTTGAGATTCACCAGTCTGATGGTATGCAAATTCCGCTTTTCATGACTATAGACGCAACCTTTGGTTCCAATCCAGCTTCGGGTATGGTTAATAGGGTGCCTTCATTGGGTACCGTTTTATTGAACCGGACTCAATGGATGTCGAATGTAACGGTTCAAACCGGAGCAGCAGCCAAGTGTGGCCTGGCAATTAACTCTACGATAAATGGAAATTCTCTGGCAGTTGAAGTGCAAGCTGCATATAAAGAGGCTTTGAACGGAAATTATGCTATTACTGTATATCTCACAGCTATGAATGTTTCGGGAACAGGATCGCAGTACGATCAGGTAAATTCCTACAACAATGATCCATCCAGTTCCTACTACCATTTAGGAAATCCTATTACCGGATTCAAACACCAATATGTTGTTAAGAAAGTACTAACGGCAAATATGGGAGATGCTATTGCTGCTTCCGAATTAATTGCAGGTGGCCTGACAAAGAAAAATTTCACAGCAGATATTACCGGAATGGATGCTGCAG